>JBEPWX010000050.1:0-11466 GCA_041642235.1 Mariniphaga sp. | reverse complement strand
CACTACCTCTGATTTGGGTTTTAATTTTTCCTTGATCTTTTCCTCTACTCGAATTATGTTTTTGTCGAAAAGAGATTTAAGAGAAGTATATGAAAAATCATTTCCCAGTTTCTTTTGAAGGCCATCAAGGGAAGATATATTATCTTTAATTAAACTTATTATTGCCAGCTCGGCTTCTGATTCCTGCTGGTAATTCCATTGTTCTTCCAGAAACAGTTTAGATTTGCTTTCAAGTTTCAATCCCGGTGGCAGAGCTGCCCGAAAAACATCACCAAGCGTACAGCAATAATATGTTGCTATCCATTTCCAAAGCTCGAAATTTTGGGGCAAAACCACCGGTTCATCGTCCAACAGTTCCAGTATTTCTTTTGTCTCAAAATTTTGTGGTGCCTTATCCGACAACGAATAAACCAAAGCTGCATAAAGTTTCTTTGAACCGAACTGCACTACCACCCGCTGACCGGGTTTTATCCGGTTCAGCCATTGTCCGGAAATTCTGTAGGTGTATGTATTGTGTAGTGAAAGGGGTAAAATTACCTGGGCAAATATATCCGACATCGGGTTATTATCTAAGCTTTCATCAAAGTAACAAAAAATTAAAAAAGCTCAGCCAAATAAGTTAAATAAACCGTTCACTGATCCATTCCGCCACCTCCTCCATGAGCCATACAGGAGTAGAAGTAGCACCACAAATCCCAACCGAAGCAATGCCTTCAAACCATATTGGATCAATTTCAGAGGTTCGGGAAATATGATAGGTCCGCTCATTTTCTTCCTTGCAAATAGTATATAAATATTTCCCATTTGAGCTTTTATGACCAGCAACAAATAGGATTAAGTCGTACTTTACAGCAAATTTTTTCAAATGAGGAACCCGATTAGAGACATGCCGGCATATAGAATCTTTTATTTCAAATGGTACATTAGGGTTCATATTCATTTTCACCGAATCAGCAATCCTGTAAAAATCTTCCACTCTTTTTGTTGTCTGAGAATATAAGGAAACAGGTCGCGAAAAATCTATCTGGTCAATGTCATCTATGTTTTCCAACACAATTGCATTATTGTTGACTTGCCCTCCAAGTCCAATGACTTCAGCATGTCCCTTTTTTCCAAAAATAACAATTTGTCCGTTTTTTTCACGGTAATTATCGTATGATAATTTTACTTTCTCCTGAAGGGTGAGCACTACTGGACATGTAGCATCAATAAGTTCGATATTATTCTTTTGAGCATATTCATAAGTTTCGGGAGGTTCTCCATGAGCTCTGATAAGCACCTTACAATCTTTGAGACCATAATATTCCTCTCTGGACACCGACTTTAATCCCAATTTTTCAAGCCGTTCCACTTCCATTCCGTTATGCACAATATCTCCGAGGCAATATAGTTGTTCGGTATGTTGCAATTCACTCTCAGCTGATTTTATTGCCTTAATTACACCAAAACAAAAACCTGAACGTTTATCAACATCTATCCTCATACTCCTTAATCTTTTCTTTAACCTTATTTAAACTCCACTGCAACTGTTCTTCACGGGTTAAGTAGCTGTTATCGAGCACGACTGCATCATCTGCTTTTCTAAGCGGACTAACTTCCCTGCCCGAATCGATAGCATCGCGTTCTTCCACATTTTGAAGAATTTCGCTGTATTCAACATCGAGCCCTTTTGCCTTCAGTTCAAGGTAACGACGCTGACTTCTTACTTCAGGTGAAGCTGTCATAAAGATCTTAAGTTCCGCATCGGGAAATACTACAGTTCCAATATCACGGCCATCCATAACAATACCCTTATCCTCTGCATTTTCTCGTTGCTGCTTTACCATTTCCGTCCGTACACCGGCAATTGTACTTATAGGACTCACATTTTTCGAAACAGCCAGTTGCCTAATTTCCTCCTCCACATTTTCTCCGTTTAAAAACGTGGTATTTTTTTCTGTTTCATAATCCCACTGAAAAGAAATGGATATATCTTTTATCCCTTCAATGATTTTTTGCCGGTCAGGCTGACCATTTAAAATCCAGCCATTCCGAAGGGCAAACAGCGTAACCGCCCTATACATAGCGCCGCTGTCAATATAAATATATTCCAATTCACGGGCCAGTGATTTGGCAAGTGTACTTTTCCCGCACGATGAGTGCCCGTCAATAGCTATTATAATCTTCTTTTCAGTCATAATTAACGGATTCTTCACAAAGATAAAAGGTTTTTTCTATTCAGACCAAATTGTCTTTTAATTAAAAGCGTTCACTCAGATTAACGGCCAGGGAGAACAAATTGGAAGAACCTGCAAGATGGAACCGGGATGTGGCAAAATCAAATCTGAACCTATTGATTTTCACTCCGAAGCCCATTGAAAATCCGACAGTAGAATGTCGTTCATCAAATTTAAGTTCCTGTCGTCGCTGGTAATTATATCCTGCGCGTAAAGTAAAGTTATCGGATGGAAGAATTTCCACACCCAGAACAGCATGACGCATAATTTGTTTTGCAAAGCTCTCCTGCCGCTCATACCACGTTTCCAAAGTCTGCTTCTCCTCATTTTCGTACCAGGCTAAATCCCAGTTCGTAAGATGTTGCATAGTTAAAGAAATAATTACGGGGGCATATCTGAGTCTTGTACTTATTCCGGCTTGTAAATTAAAAGGGATGGGTTCACGATTTCCGTCTTCGTAATAAGTTGTGAATTGCACTCCAATATTGCGGGCAACCATGGCAACATTAGTCAGACTATCTTTGCTGCTGTATACAACACCCAAATCGGCTGCCATACCTAACGACTGATAACTCTCGAATGCAGAATAAACAGGCTTGACGTTCACACCGTAACCCAACCGATTGTAATTACCCGAATAAATAAGATTCAATGCATATTCGGCAGCTTGAAAAAAGCTACCTGTTAGTTCACCCTCTTCTGTAGCTTCTTTAAATTCACCATAATTTATGTAATGCATACCAACCGCAAAATTACCCTTCATTTTAAGCTGAGGAGCAAATGATGCATACCCATACTGAATATCAGCAAGATAATTTACATAATTAACGAGCATAATATTTCTCATTCCATCATTCAATAAAGCTGGATTATAAAATGGCAGATTTAAATCACTTGTATCGGTCAAAGCTATTTGTGTACCCCCCAATGCTGCAATACGTGCTGAACTGGTAAGCTCCAGAAACTGATAGGTTGTTTCACCCCCAATTTGCGCTTTACTTCCCAATGTTGCCACCAGGCACAAGACGATCAGGTAAATTTTATGGTTCATTCGCAATTTTATATTCAATAAAACGGCAAAGTTATTGAAATATTACCTACCTGGAAATTATGAACCCGCAGAAAGTAATTACAGCAAGATGAATCCGGTTCCTGACCCATTGCATTAAATTCTTTGTTGTTCATTAAGGGCAAAGGTATGCTTTGCCTATGGTTTTATATTGTTTACCTGCATAGCCCCCGGCTGTGAATTTTCAAGTACTGAAACGCGTTCAGCCAGATTATTGAATTCTTTCCTGGAAGGAATATCCATTTTCGTCAGGGTTTTTTCTATATAAGAATTCATTTCCTTCTCGAAAACCTGTCGTTGTTCTTCACCTTCCTTCTCCAGGTCTTCTGTAATTTTTTTTCCTTCCTCTTCAGAAAGTTTTCCACGTTCTACTAAATCATTGATAACATCTTCAGCAAACTTGCTGGTTTTTGATGCAACGCCAATACCGGCATTCAGCAATCTTTTAAAAATTGATTCCATGGTTAACATTTTTAATTAATTAAAAATAAACAGCCTGTCAAAGCCATATGTTTACAAAACTTTCATTATTCAATCCGGTAACTTAAAAAGAAAATTTAGAGCAAAACCGAGCGAGCGTTTACATAAAGATTAAATTCATTCTGAAAACCAGCAATTTCACTATGTAATTTCTCCATAATTAATTAAGTATAATGCTCTTAAAATGTTGAACTTTCTTCTTTCATTCATGTTATAATTAATGTTAACTAATTAGAAAAACATACAAGTTAAATTTAAATGTAATAATTATGGCAGAGTTAAATGTTGAAAAAAAGAAAAAGTCTCCCATAGGGTGGATTATCCTGGGGATTGTTGTTATAGGACTTGTTATATGGTTTGCAGCTTCTGATAATGAAGAAATACAGGAAACTGCTACATTTGATCAGGAACAGGAACAAAGCTCGGAATATGGTCAGGAACAAAGTCAGGCAATAGCTCCATATAATGAAGAAAGAAGCCGGACAGAAACAAGTTCGAGGGTACAGGAATACCTGAGTTATGTAGAAGAGAATTCAGCCGATGATTTGGACCGGAATCTTGTACGGGAAGGTATAACAAAACTTTCGGATGCTTTGATGGCTGTAAGTAATGAACAGACAATGGGACAGGATACCTGGGGAGGAGAACTTGAACAAATAAAAAATGAAACCGGTAAGTTGCAGGAAGAAAACACGGAGGAACAACACTCCACAGTTATCAGGAGTGCATTTTCAAGTGCAGCAAATGTAATTCAAAACATTCAGAACCGATATTATCCAGGGCTTGAAAATGATGCTTCAGAAGTTATGGATGCAGCTCAGGAAATTGAAGCACAGGAATTAGCATCCGAACAAAAAAATGAAATACATTCATTCTTTGAAGAATCAGCCGACATTTTAAGAAAAATGGAGGAAAGAAGTCAAACTACTTTTACAGAATAATTCCAGTTCTATTTTCATTACAAGAATGCCCCGTATGTCAGTTAAAATTTAGTACACTAAAAATTGCTTTAAATAAAAAAATAAATATTAAAAACAGGAAAAATGGCAGACTCAAAATCACACAACAGGAAGTTAAATTACCTAAAAGACCTGAAAGATTATAAAATTGCTAAAAACGATCCCGATGTAAGGGGTTGGGAAGTACATGATTCCAATCATCAGTCAGTTGGTACGGTATCTGGGCTGGTAATTGATGTTGCAAGAGAAAAAGTCAGATATATTGATGTTGAAATCGATGAAACTATCCTTCCTGGAGATCACGATCCGTTCAGTGCACAACATGATGATGGAATTCATGAGTATCAGGACAGTAAAGGCGGTATTCACATGATTATTCCAATTGGAGTTGCACGCATTGAACGCGAGAATAAAATTGTAATTGCTGATGGTATTGATCAGAATTCTTTGAGAAATATTCCCACCTACCAATACCGTGAGAATGTGCCTGTTAATTCGGAATATGAGCAAAGTGTGCTTGCAAATTTCAGGGATAAGAATCAACCTGTAGACGAAGATAAAAACAGGAAAGAAATAAACGAAGAGGATCCTTATGATTCTGAACATTTTAACGAAGATCGGTTTTATGGCCGGAAAAGAGAATAATTTTTACACATTTTATAAAGTTTATTTTTAAACAGCCGTTCCAAAATAAAATCAAGGGATGGCTTTTTTTTACCCCTATACCAATGGAGGAGCTAATATCTGTCACAACTTTTCTTTAATTTCTCATATACAAAGGTAACTGGCTTGTATTCTTGTCAAAGTTTAAATTATCTGAAAAGGTAAAATATCGGGGGATAATACTGCTAGAAAATTAACAGTTAAGTCTTTTGTGATTTCTGATTTTCACCTGCTTATTAAAAAAGTGACTGCGGATTTTGATTTAGAACTTCAAAAATTTCAAAAACTATCGGACACGTTTCACAATTTTTATGAGATAAATCCAGAATCCGGACGAACCGTTTCCTATTGGTATGCGGGTATTCACGACAAGCTTTTGGTCGGTTATCATAGACCATGCAATAATTATCCTGCCCCAGAAACGGGCATGGATGATCTCTAAACACATAATCATTATCCTCATCAATTTCAACATATGTTTCCATGAATCCTGCTGGCTTCATTTTCAAATGCTTTGCCAGCCGGTCGATGTCATTTTCAATGAGACGTGGCCCGATGGTTTTGCAACAATTAGCACAATCGAGGCAACTAAAAGATGCAAACATTTCATCATGCATTTCATGCACTGCGTCATCGAGATTTTTGGGCTTTTTCCTTTTCAGTTTATTAATCAACATCTTAATTTCGGTTCTCGATTTTTGAACCATAAGGGCAAGCTCTTCCGGGGTTTTATATTGAATGGGTTTCATTTATGCCTGTGGGATTTCAATGTTCTTATGTTTGGGTTTTTTCCTTTTTCCAGCCTGTGCAAGAAATAAACCTGTTATTACAACCAGTACTCCTGTTATTTTCTGAGCATCCATTCCTTCGTTTAAAACTAAGAATGACAGGATTGCCACAAAAACAGGTATCAGATTAACAAAGGTATTAGACCGGTTCACACCCAGGTGCCTGATGCTTTGAGTAAACAAGACGAATGCCAGTGTAGAGGCAAAAACTGCAAGCAACACAATAGCCCTAAAAGCCTGTGGATGAAACGAAGTGCTCAGGAAATCGTGCAAATCAAGGAAAAGCCATATGGGTAAAAATAGCAAAATACCGATTAGGTTTTGATAGGCAATAATTGTAAGTGTATTGTACCTGTATACAACTTTTCTGAGAACTATTGAATAGGCAATGGCGGCAAACACTGCAATGAATTCAAGACCTACACCAAGCGGGGAGGCATCAAACCGGAAGGAGCTGTTTAAAACGACCAGGCCCACTCCTATAAAGGAAAGCATAAAACCCAATACATTTTTAAGACTTACTCTTTCACGAAAAAAATACCATGCAGCAATGGGTGAAAGTAAAGGTATGGTTGCCACAATAACTGCGGCTACAGTCGATGAAACATACATTAATCCATAACTTTCACCCAGAAAATATAAGAAAGGCTCAAAAAAAGCCATCAGAAAAAACAGTTTCAAATCTTTCAGCGTTGGTTTCTGCAAGCGCTTCAATGACCATGAAATGATGAGAATTAGTATTACTGAAATTACCAATCTGAATAGCACAACAGTTATGGGCTTATATGCAAGGTAGGCAATCTTAAACCACACAAAGGAGAAACTCCAAAAAAAAACCGCCCCCAATGCAGAAAGATAAGCCAGAACATCTTTATTTTTCACTTGATTAAAATTGTTAACTTTTGAAGGTATCAGATGTCTGCCTGTCCAGCAGGCAGGGGATTTGCATGAGATTTTTAATAATCAATGATTGGAGTACCTTATCGCTCATGCTCATTTTATTTAAAAAAATTACAGGCAACAAAAATATGCTTTTGGATTAACATTAGGAAACCGGTTGAAGAACAAGAAGGATCTTTTTTCCCATAAAATGAAAAATGGAATATGTGAATGTTGCCAGCAGAATGCCGTAAATGTTAGCATCCAGGCCAAAAGGCATGTTTACGTTACTAAATATTAGTGATAATGTAGTGACACCACCTACTATCATAGCCCAAAATGCTCCCTGGTTATTAGGTTTTTTAAGGAAAATTCCTGCTATTACCGGAATAAACAGACCGGATACCATAAATGAATAGGAATGAAGCATCAATTCCAGCACATTGGGAACTTTCCAAGCAATTAATATTGCAGAAAATCCAAGAAATAATGTAATCCCCTGCGACAGCAGCATTATTTTATTCGAATTGTGTCTTCCAAGAATATCGGTAATTACATTACCCGATGCTGCCATCAGGCAGCTGTCGGCAGTAGACATAATGGCCGAAAAGTATGCTGACAGAATAAGCCCGGTCAGGCCTACGGGTAGTACGGTCCGTAAAAGCACTGGCAAACCCATCTCAGGATCAAAAGCACCGGCAGTTCCTGCACCAATTATACCGTTTACAAATGCCACCCTGGCAAACAACCCCAGAATAACTCCTGTAAATGCCATTACCGGATATTCGAATAAACCTGCAATAAACCAGGCTTTTTGTGCACTCTTTTTATCACCGGCAGCATAAATTCGTTGATAGAGGGTCATCCCAATAAACCAAATGGGTACAATGGTAACAAACCAGTTCACAATCTGCTGCCAGGTAATGTTACTTAATGAAAAATAATTTGAAGGAAGAGAACCCACCACAGCATCATACCCTCCAACTGCATAATAGCAGAGGGGTATACCAATGAAAATTAATCCCGACATGAGCAGAATCCATTGAATGGTATCGGTAAAAATAACGGCTTTTATTCCACCAACAGAAGTATAGACAACGGCAATGACTCCCATAAGAATTAAAGCAGTTTGCAATGACACATTCGGAAAAGTTGCCGATGCAAGTTTGGCTCCGGCCAGTATCTGAGAACTGGTGAATCCGAGATACCCAACAGCCGAAATTATACCGGCTATTAACGCTACCTTCTTATTAAACAATTGTTGTAAGAACTGTGGGAATGTCAATAAATTATGTTTGGCTGCCATTTTTGATACCTTCGGAATAAGTACCACAGCACTTAACCAGGCCCCGATAAGACCGGTGAACAGCAACCATGTCCCGGAAATGCCCATTATAAAACCGAGACCTCCTAACCCGATAGAGAATCCTCCTCCCACATCGGTAGCCACAACTGATAATCCAATATGAAAAGAGCCAATTTTTCTTCCTCCAACAAAATAATCCTCGGCCGACTGGTTTTTAAACATGAAATAAAAACCTACACCCAACATTGCAAGCAGGTAAATACCAAAAATCAGATAATCAGGCCAATGCATAATTTATTCAGAATCGGAACGTAGTTTAAATTGCAGAGGTGGATCGGTTCGTTTGATGACTCCTTTTGATAATAGCTTATTAATATGTTCCAATCCTTTACTGTATGATAATTTAAGTTCTTTTACTACTTCTCCCTGGAAACTGGGACCATTCTCATCAAGAAACTTAATAATACGTTTTTCTGTTTTTTTACTCATCCCATTGATTTTTTCAGCCGTATGGGGTCATTTCTTCCCGCACTACATCTCCTTTTTCATAATTAAAAAAACGTAAGCAATTATTCCATCCTTTTACACCACGGTTACAAAATACATTTCGAATAAGAAAAACTGGCTTATTTATTTCATTGTTAGTATCTTGATATACTGAGCATCGTTTAGCATGCTTACATAGTTTTCCCAAATTCATATTATAAATGTTTATAAAAGATATTCATACTTTCGATGTTTCCACCAATATTGGTATTGTTGATAAGTGTTCCGCTAAATTTATACCCTCCTTTCATGAAAGTTAGGTTCATACCCGGCTCAGCAAGACGGGCAATAGTATATGCCGTTTTAATGCCGGCTTTTCTCATCTCTTCTTCCATGAAGAGCAGCAGGTGTATCCCCAGTCCGTTCCCTCTTGACTCCGGCAAAACGGCAAAGTCAGTCATTTCTGCATTCTCTTTTTCAAAATCGGTTTCAGCAGTTGATATACCCACTAATTTATTGCCTTGCCATGTACCATAATACCTTGCCATATTGCTGCGCATAGTTTGCCTGAGATAATTCGGATCGTGGACCGGAAAAGGATAAGTTTCAAAGACCGCACTAAAAACTTTTGCGGCAGCATCAGCATCATCTTCCCCAAGC
This sequence comes from Mariniphaga sp., assembly GCA_041642235.1. GTDB lineage: Bacteria > Bacteroidota > Bacteroidia > Bacteroidales > Prolixibacteraceae > Mariniphaga. The sequence continues at coordinate 1,960 of JBEPWX010000050.1, read as the reverse complement.
ACCCGGATTTGAAAATGGGATGCAAGCGGTTTCTTATTGACTTTCCCATTTAAGCTAAACAAACCAGCGAAAGCTTGCAAAAGCGTATCGGGCGTTTTCTTTCTACTTCCATCCAGAAATTTTGAAGCCATGATGCAATCAGCTTTCCCATTATAAAACCTGGGAACGAAAGCTTCCACAGTGTATCCATTTAATAAAAATTCAGGCAATACATCTGCCTGAATTTTAGTGAAAATCTTAGTGTAGCCATTTTTAGTGGCCAAATTATCCAGTTCAGAAATTATTGCAGGCAGATCATCAGAATCGAGCTTTAGCAAATAAATCCTGTTATTCGATTTTCCATGTTGTATTATCGATTTTCCAATTTTCTCAATTTTATCCGTCATCGTTCTCCCTTCTGTTATGACGCTCATTATCATCAGGAATCAGGGAAATAGTATTATTATAATCCGACAATAATTTTTCAATCCCGATTCCTTTCTGTTCATCCGGTTCATCAAGCTTTAAATCAAGATTACATTCTTCGCAATTTCGATCGCAAAATTTAGATTCATAACTTTCGGGTTCAGTATAGGTAGTAATAATACCTTCATAGTTACGAAGTACCACTTTGTTGGTCGACCACGAAATGATATAATTTGGCATTACGGGTATTTTTCCACCACCACCGGGGGCATCGATCACGTATGTTGGAACAGCAAAACCGGAGGTATGTCCTATCAGGCTTTCCATAATTTCGATTCCTTTGCCAACAGGGGTTCTGAAATGTGCCAATCCTTCCGACAGATCGCATTGATAAAGATAGTAAGGACGTACCCTGTTCTGCACTAGTTTATGGACAAGTTCCTTCATTATCCGAGGGCAATCATTAACATCGGCAAGCAGTACCGATTGATTTCCCAGGGGGAAGCCGGCATTTGCAAGTTTCGCAAGTGCTTCTCTGGAAGAAGAAGTAATTTCACGAGGATGATTAAAATGGGTATTGATCCACAATGGATGATATTTTTTTAGCACATCAATCAAATCGTTGGTAATCCTATATGGCAGTACAACCGGCATACGGGTACCAATTCTTACAACCTGAACGTGTGGGATAGCCGTGATTTCCGAAAGCAACCAGTCCAGGTAACTGTCGGGAAGCATTAGCGGGTCACCACCGGAAAGAAGTACATCTCTCACCTGAGGTGTATTTTTAATATATTCAATTCCTTTTATCAACTGAGCTTTATTCGGTATGGAATCCATATCACCCACTTTCCGTTTGCGTGTACAATGCCTGCAATACATAGAACATACATTGCTAACATGAAACAATACCCTGTCGGGATAACGATGTGTAATTCCCTCTACCGGGCTATCGGTATCTTCCGAAAGCGGATCTTTCATATCGGTTTTTAGCACAGTTAACTCGTTAATATTGGCAAATGACTGTTTAAAAACCGGATCATTTTTATAATTGGCTGTATCAATTAATGACAGGTAATAGGGCGTTACCGACATAGGAAAACGCTCAATTGTCTTATTCATCAATGTTTTATCCTCTTCGGGAATTTTAATTCCCATCAGCCGCTCAAATGCGTCAACTGATTTTACAGAATTCTTTAACTGCCATTTCCAATCTTTCCATTTTGAGATGTCATATCCGAAACGCATCTCACCGGCAACATCCTGCCGGACATCATTAAATATTTCCATAATATTAGTTTCTATGCGAACAAAATTAATAAATATATTTTTAATGCCTAATGACATTTAGCATATAAAATATACGATTTCGAATCTATTAAACTGAATACATGAAGATTGACCCAATAAGAAACATAATACCAAAAATGGGGGTTAATAAAGATTTAATGTGTATTATTGTTTATAGAAAACAACTGCAACTATCTCTTTTATTTTTTTTCGGGAGAAATAATTTCTATTTCATTATTTACAGGAGAAAAAGCTTCCAAATCTT
>JBEPWX010000049.1:0-11565 GCA_041642235.1 Mariniphaga sp. | reverse complement strand
CATCGTCGAAAGTTTGAATTTGGTCATAATATTCTGGTTTTATATGAATAATTACTCTGTTTTATAGTGAAAAGATAATTCTGGTTGTATTGTGACTATCAATTTTCATAAAATCTTTACATAGTATGAAGTGTAAAAGTTACCTTAATTTTTCGCCAGTTTAATAAATTTTTTTTATTAATAAAGTATTTCATTGTTGATAGTTTAACATTGACATTAACTTTATTATAATCCAATCATCTCATCAATTTCCTTCATTGCATTAAGTGCAAGTTCTGCAAATTCATTTAATGGAATTCCTAATTTCTCACATTCCATAATATTCTCCCGTTTTACTGATGCAGCAAATGCTTTTTGCTTCATTCGTTTGGTAACTGATTTTGGCTTGACGGATACAATTTTTCTATCGGGATAAACAAGAGCTGTTGCAGTTATTAAACCGGTTATTGTCTCCCCGGCCGCCAGGGCATGCTGAAATTTTGTAGAACGTTCTTTTTTGGTTGCCATTTCATTGTGCATCGCAATGGCATCAATAACTTCTTCAGATACTTTACCCTTTAATAAATCTTTGGCAAAGAGACCATGCGTTTCCGGATTGGCCTGTGTTAATTCCACATCGATATCATGAAGCAATCCCGCCATACCCCATTCTTCTACATTTTCATCAAGTTTTTTTGCCAGTGCACGCATAACTGCCTCTGAGGCATAACAATGCCTGCGCATATTTTCCGATTGAATGTTATTTTTTAAAAAAAATAAGGCTTCATTTCGGTTTATCATATTCTTTACTTTTTAATTCTTGAGCAATTTAAAAAAAAACAATTATTTCTTACCTATACTTTCCTGAATTCCTTAAAATTGAGGTTTTTTCCTTAATTACATTAATTTATTCTACTCAGAATAACATAAACATTAAATTTGCGTTTTGAAAAAAAGCTTTAAATACAATAAACTATGTTATCAGGAAAAGGTAAAATTCTCGTTTTGCTCTTATTTTTAATATTTACCTCCCAAATACTGCAAGCCCAAAAAAATGAAGTTGATGAACCGGATAAAGTGCTCGAATTGAGCCTCAATTTTTTAAAAAGATACTTTGAAAAAGATTCTCTTTGGCATGTTACTCATCCCGAAACCGCACGTTCAGTCAGAAACCTGATCCAGTTTATTGAAAAGCAGCCTCTCGATTCAGTCCAGCTTATACTTGAAGATAAACTGGAAAAAGAAGATTACCGGTTTGTTTACCGTTTACCTGAACATGTTGCCGATAGTTTGAATGTACCTGGTTATTATCCCTATTCTGAGGTAATGAGGGATATGGAGAGAGTGAGAAACAATTTAAAGAAAAAATATTTTGAGGATGAACTTTCTGTTCCGATTAGCCTGTTATCGGATATAGAAGAAAAAGCTGGTGTTATTCCTGCTGGTGAAGGGGAGGTGTTATTTGAAAAAGGTATTTATGAATTGCCGGACAGTCTTCACCTTCCGGAAGTTATTCCTGATTCATTAATGAAATCCCCTGATGATTTTAGTCGCTTTTTAAAGCTCGATAGCATTCGCAACCTTATTATAGAACAAAAAAGAATGGAATACAATGATTCTGTATTGAATGCTTACCGTGCAGAAGTTATAGAAAAGTACCGTCACCGGATGTTTGAGCAGGAACGTTTGCAAAGAAAACGGAGACTTATGGATTCGGTGATGGTGAATAATTTCCATGTGCTCAGGCAATATAACGATTCCATGATATCAGTGGTGAACGATTCCATAGCAGTAATAATTAAGGAACTAACAGAATATGCTGATTTTATAGATACCGTACGTATTAATATGACAAATTTATTAGGTGAGGAATCTTCAGTTTTTCTTCAAAAAGATAATACATATTACTCACGGGTGTGGTTGAAAAATGAACAGAACGATTCCTTGCGGATGATGGTTAAAAGTACAGGAAAACGATCGATGCAGTTGCTGATTGATGATGGAATAACTTTCAACAGGTTTAGACCACGGCAGACAAAAGAATTTGACTTTAGTAGTCTTACCCAGAAATCGTCTGGATTAACAGGGGTGCAGGAAAAATATATGGTACTAACTCCATGGCGTATAGGTGGCGATGGAAACGTAGGATTTACTCAAACATACCTGGAGAACTGGAAAAAAGGAGGACAAAGTGCATTGTCGCTTCAACTTGTTCTTAAAGGATATGCTAATTATTCACGACACGATGGAAAAGTAAAATGGGAAAATTCTTCTGAAATCAGAAATGGATATATTCGGCCCGGTGGTGAAGGTGCAGAATTACAAAAGAATGATGATAAATTTGAAGTTACTTCCAGGGTTGGGGTCAGCGCCTTTAAAAAGTGGTACTATAGTACTGAATTCAATTTTGAAACTCAGTTGTTTAATGGGTACAGATATCCTAAATCATCTCATCCTGAACCTATATCTTCTTTTTTGTCACCGGCACGCACGTTTTTCAAAATAGGTCTTGATTATAAGCCAAACAATGATTTTTCATTGCTGCTTTCACCCATTACTGCAAAAAATGTATATGTAAGCGATACGGCAAAAATTGATCAGACAAAATTTGGAATTGAAGCCGGAAAGAAAAGTATGTGGGAACCCGGTTTAAATACTGACATTAAATTCCGGAAGAAAATAACTCCTGAAATCACATATGAAACCAAGTATAAAATGTTCATCAACTACCTTCAGCCCATCGGGAACCTCGATATAAACTGGGAAAACCTTGTTGTTATGCAGTTGACTGATAACATTAATATGCGTTTGATGATTCACATGATTTACGATGAAAATGTGTTGTTTCCGGTTTACGATGCTAACGGTATTGAGCTGGAGCCAAAGCCGAAACTCCAGCTCAAAGAATTTTTTACCATAGGGTTTGCATATAAAATAAATAAACAAGTAACCCGAACACGAAGAAAATAGAATATTACTCCAATTTTTTACTTTCTGATAGGCAAAGGTTATAATTAATATTCTTTTTTAGCTGTTAAAAAAAACATGTAAAGGATAGTTAATCCGGTTATTGTTTTTTTAAAAGATTCACTTGTTCAGATAATCAATTTAGATTAGTAATGAGGGATTTTGATCATCGTTTAAAAGATTATATTCCCATTTTTCAGTATTGGTAGGTTTTCCCCCTTTCAGTAAAGAAACAAATACAACTAATGATTTATATGCATCACCCAAAGGGTAATAAAATGCATTCCAGTTTTCACTGTCTTCTCCATCATGATTAGGAATGACATATTGAAAATGGTGAGCTTCCAGCATTTCATTAAAGGCACTTGAAGCCCGGGTTTCGATATCTTCCAGGTCTTTAAGGGAAAGTTCCCCCTTTTGTTTTCGGGTGCGGCGAAGTAGTTTTCGGCGCATAATATCGGTAGTAAGAACGGGAAGTGAAACAGCTGGTTTTACTTTTTTTAAAAACTGAATTTCTTCTTTTGATATAGGTGACATGAATATACTAAGCCGGTTTACTTCACTGAGTGCTTTATGCGTTTGCAAGATCCTTCCTATGGTAGAATTTCCTTCAAAAAATACATCTCCTTTTTTAAGATTTTCCAGCAACTCATTCAGATTGAGTGCCTGCAAATCGCCCCTGACATTCATAACTATAAAATCATTTTTGCCCTTTAATAATTCGATTTCTTTGCGATTCCGGAAATAGTAATCTTCTCCATCTGTTTCACCGGGTCGTGCAGAACGGCTGTTATATAAAACAAGGAATTTCATGGCTTTAAACAGATCAGGATAAAAACGTGCCAGTGCTTTTGATAGAGGGCTTTTTCCAACACATGAAGGACCGGATAAAATGACAAGACGGTTTTTTGAAAGATTCATTATGTGTTGGTTCTTTTTATAATTAATGGAATAAAGAAATCATGGATACTCGTTTATTTACGTTTATGTAAATACCAATAATAAAGCATTTGTACTCCTTCTTCTATTTCAATTTTATGTTCCCATCCAAGTTCATGTAGTTTAGTAACATCAGTAAGTTTGCGGTATGTTCCATCAGGTTTGGATTCATTAAAATCGAGATCTCCATCAAATCCAACTGTTTGACAAATTAATTTTGCAAGATTTTTAATAGAAATATCTTTTCCCGTTCCAATGTTAATATGTGTATTTCTGGTTTCATTCAAGTGTTTTTCTTCTTTTGATTTGGATTCTTCCATTTTGGAAACAATATCTCCAAAATCAATGTTTTCCATTAGATAAACACAGGCGTCCGCCATTTCTTCACTCCAAAGAAATTCTCTAAGAGGCCTGCCTGTTCCCCATATTTCCACAGTAGTAGGTTCTTTTTCGGTTTTGGGAGTGATACCATATCTCTTGAGAATTTTTAAAATTTCATCATTGGCAGCCTGTCCGCTTATTCCTTCAATTGGAAGAATATTAAGATCTGTTTTTATTGCCTTCCAATTTTTTTCGTGCAGGCATTTGCCAAGGTGTATTTTCCTTATAAGGGCAGGCAAAACATGCGATTTTTCAAGGTCAAAATTATCATTTGGACCATATAGATTTGTTGGCATTACAGAAATAAAATTGGCTCCATACTGCAGGTTATAACTTTCACACAGTTTTATTCCAGCTATTTTTGCAATGGCATAGGGCTCATTTGTGTATTCCAGTGGTGAAGTCAAGAGGAAATTTTCTTTCATTGGTTGGGGAGCCTGCTTTGGATAGATGCATGTGCTTCCAAGAAATAGAAGCTTTTTTACCCCATGTTTCCAGGCATTATGTATGATGTTATTTTGAATAGTTAGATTTTCATAAATAAATTCTCCCCGGTAGGTATTATTGGCAATAATTCCACCTACTTTAGCAGCAGCAAGAAAAACATACTCAGGTTTTATCTGCTCAAAAAAGTTTTCGGTAGCTTTTTGATCAAGAAGGTTTAATTCATCCGATGACTTTCCAATCAAATTAGAAAATCCTTTACTTTCCAGGTTTTTCCAAATTGCTGAACCTACCAATCCACGGTGTCCTGCCACATAGATTTTACTGTTTTTTTCCATTTCCTTCTATTACAACTAAGTTACGTATTTGTTTGATAGTATCAATAGATTGATGATTTCTTTAATAGTTGTTGTTGAACTGTGAATTCAGTTTTCTTTTCACAATCAAATACCAGAATCTTTTCTTCTTATTTTAATTTTCATTGCTCCTCTAATTGGTTTTTCCGCAACCAGAATAAGGTATCCTCCTCCGCCGGCACCTGCCAGTTTCCATGCTAGAGCCTCAGGTTTATAGCTGTCGATGATTTTTGTGATTTCTTCATTTATCATAGCCGGGAATAATGTTGTTTGTGCATTAAATGAATCGAGAAATGCCTTAGCAAAATCATGAAGATTTTTTTCAAGTATGGCCTTCCATGCACGTTCAGCTGCTTCAGCAAGTTTTTGAACATTCGGAGTTGTTAGGTTGGTATTTCCCAGCAGGTCGAGACCGTTAGGCCGGGGCCAAAGCATCACCATATAAATGTGTTGTTCAAGCCAGTCGAGGATATCTTTATCATGTACAGATTCAATTTTTAGAGGCCAGTATGCCTTGTTGTAATAATGACGTACCAGTCCAGGCATGCAGATACCGATTGCATCCTGAGCTCCTGATATAATTTCTGCACCCGGATCATTTTCGAACTTAAAAAGCATCTCCGCCAATTTTTCCGGTTTTCCCAGAGGTAATGTGTGTGGCCATATTTTTTTTGCTGCATTGCGCGTTGATGTACTCATGCCACACCGTTCGTTATATTCAACAATGGGCTCGAGTGAAAGAGTTATGGCCCAACCTGGCCAGTATTTCGATACATAAGGCTGATCTATCCATGTTCCTGCAAGGTCGATTCGGTATGGAAGCATACAAACACCTGAGGACCTTATAGCAGTAGTGGAGCGAGCCGGTAGCCCAGTATCGGGGATACGCTCCAGCACCTTCAGCTCGATTCCAAGTTCTTTGCAAAGACTGAGCTTCGCAGGCGAATATCCATCTTCATTTACAACAAACACGTCGGGTTTTAGATTATAAAGTTCTTGTTTAAAATCCATTATTCCATCACCGGAGTTGATAAATGCATCTTTAACATATCTTACTGCTTTTACCATGTATAGCCTCTCCTGTTCACTGTTAACTGTAGGACGACCTTTCAGCTCTCCAATTGTTTTGTCTGAACCAATTCCAACATAAAGATCACCATATCTTGAAGCTTCTTTAAAAAATGCAATATGACCGCTGTGCAGCAAATCATAACAGCCAGAAACAAATACTTTTTTGGTCATATTATAGATACTATTTTACAATTTTAATTCGATGTATAAAAAGAATGTTCTAAGGTAATTTATTATTCAAAATAGTTTAATGTACGATAGCCACCATCGTTTAAATAGCGATCTTTTTTAATTAGATTAATATCCGATTTTATCATATCGGCAATAAGAGCCTTTAGGTCATACATCGGTTCCCATCCCAATTTTGCACGGGCTTTGGAACTGTCACCAATGAGTAGTTCTACTTCACTTGGGCGGAAATAGGCGGGATCGATGGCTATTATAATATCTTTTTCTTTGGGTGATGTTAATGAGGTTGTAATTCTTGATTTTATCTGCTCAAGGTATTCTTCTCCTGCTTTTTCTATAAACAGTTTCTCATCAATAGCTGTAAGATATCCTTTTTCATTGATACCTTCGCCAGTAAATGTAATTTCAAGCCCGGTTTCAGCGGCAGCTGATTTAACGAATTTACGAATGGTTGTGGTTATTCCTGTTGCAATAACATAATCATCTGGTTGATCTTGCTGTAAGATAAGGTACATGGCACGAATATAATCTTTTGCATGGCCCCAGTCGCGCTGAGATGAAAGATTGCCCAGAAACAGAGTTTGTTGCATCCCAAGAGCGATACGTGCCAGTGCAATGGTTATTTTACGGGTAACGAAAGTTTCCCCCCTAATAGGAGATTCATGATTGAATAATATCCCATTGCTGGCATGAAGCCCATAAGCTTCACGGTAATTTACAGTAATCCAGTAGCCGTAAAGTTTTGCAACACCATAAGGTGAGCGGGGATAAAAGGGTGTATTTTCTGTTTGAGGAACCTCTTGAACCAGTCCATACAATTCAGAGGTTGATGCCTGATAAATGCGAGTTTTTTTTGTTAATCCCAATAAACGTACTGCTTCAAGAATCCGTAATGTGCCTACTCCATCAGCATTTGCAGTATATTCAGGAGTATCGAAACTTACCTTTACATGGCTCATAGCAGCAAGGTTGTAAATTTCATCGGGTTGTACTTCCTGTATAATTCGAGTAAGGTTCATTGAATCGGTTAAATCTCCGTAATGCAGGATGAGTTTTCTGTCCGTTTCATGCGGATCCTGATAAAGATGATCAATCCGATCAGTATTGAACATGGAAGCACGGCGTTTTATCCCATGAACTGTGTAACCTTTTTTAATCAGATATTCAGCAAGGTAAGCACCGTCTTGTCCTGTGACTCCAGTCAATAAAGCGGTTTTATGCATAGTGAATTGATTTAAAACTATTAAACTGTAAAGTTAAAATTTTAATGTGAAAAATAATTTGGATGTTAAACAGAACATTATAGGTGGTATAAAGTTCAATTATCCCTAGCATCATAGGCACATGCCTCCTATCATCTTTCTGACAGAAAAAAAAAGAACTTTCCATTTTTGGCTGATTGTGTTGCCAGCATCGGTTGTAACTGTAGTCCCGATTTCAAATGTAAACTGATTGCCTGAAGATAAACTTCTTGCGAAATTTGAATAGCGGATAAGGGCATGGATAGTATTTTGCGCCTCTGACTATACAAAACAGAAAAGTATTACTGGTTTCAGGCAGTTTTTATGCATTAACTATTATTTTCCTGAAATCAGTAGTATCAGGTTTTTTATCTCTAATAGTTAATTATTGTGTTGAGTTTCTGACAGCAATTTTCGGCCATTAGTTCCATTTTCATTTTTTTCGTTTAATTTTCCGGAATGCCCGTAGCCATATCCATAGCCGTATCCGTAGCCGTATCCGTATCCATAGCCGTAACCTCCAGAAAAGCTGTAACTTTTTTTATCAAGTTTAATATCATTTACAATTAATCCAACCCCTTTAAGCTGGTGTTTACCAACTTCTTCCAATGCTGCTTTTAGTGCCAATTTATGTGTTTGCTTATGGCGTACAACAAACAGATTGGAATCTACAATGTCATGAATATGAAACAGGTCGGCTACATAACCTACTGGTGCAGTATCTATAACAATAACATCATATCTATCTTTCAGTAGTTCAAATAAGTATAGAAGTTTTTCATCAGTAAGCAATTCCCCCGGATTGGGTGGAATTGGCCCTGCCGGAATGATATCAAAAAATGGATGTTTGGATTTTATTGTAATTTCCTCAAGAGTGGCACTGCCAATAATGAAGTTAACTAAACCTAGATCAGTATTTAAGTCAAACTCTTCTTTCAGATTTGAATTTCGAAGATCAAGATCAACCAATATTGTTTTCTTTCGCATTAATGCAAAAGAAGATGCTACGTTGATAGAATTAAATGTTTTTCCTTCTTTTGGAAAAGTTGAGGTAACGGAAATAACCGGATTGGCTTTTCCTTTTGTTATCATATTAATTTTGGTGCGCAGGGCTCTGTATGTTTCACTGGCGGGTGAATTTGGTTTATCAAGAACCAGAGTTCGCTTTTTTCGATCACCCTCAGAATGGAATACATGTCCGATAATAGGAAAATTAGTAATTTGTTCAATGTCTTCCTGGGAAACTACTTTGGTATTAAAAAAATCAGCCAGCAGAATAATGCCAGCGGGCAAGCCAATTCCCAATAAAAGAGCGATTGCATATATCATCATGCTTTTAGGTTCTACAGGTCCTAATCCAACCATCTGTGGTTCTTCTATTACCTGGCAATCAGGAACATTGGAGGCCTTGGCTATTTGGGCCTCTGAAAGTTTCTGCAGCAGAAAAGTATATATTTCATTATTAAGTTTGTATTTACGTTCGATATTCACATAATTCCGTTCGGTTGCAGGCAGCTTGCGTACCTGAACTTCAAAGAGACGGATGCGTTGATTTAGATTTTCAAGTGCCATGTCTGATTGTGAAATAATGTTACTTACATTTTCTCTTAACGAACTGACTACCGTTTCAATCTGTGCATTTAGCTTTAAAATTATTGGGTGCTGCGAATCCCTTCGAATAGAAGTTTGACTTGATTTTTGTGTTATCAGATCGTTTAATTGCAGTATAAGGCTATTTAGTAAAGGATCCTGAATACCCATAGCCGAAGGAGCAATCACTGTTTCCATTTTAACAGTACTGCCATTGTGAATATAATCACGCAGGTAATGATAATATTTATTTTGGGTTTCCAGCGCTACCTTTTCCTTATCAAGGTCCCGCATTTGTTCCAGAAGCTGTTGTGATTGCATTGAAATATCAAGAACCTGGTGCTCGCTTTGGAACGATTCCATTCTTGTTTCAGAAATATTCAAAGAGTCAGAAATGTTTTCCAGCTGCATAGAAATGAATCCAATGGTTCGATTGGCATTTTCATTTTTTTTCTCCAGATTATTGAGCTGGTATACATCAATTAGTTTACTGAGGAAAGCAGACGCTTTTTGTACATTAAAATCACGCAAGGTCAGATTTATAATAGAAGTTTCTTTATCATTAAGAGCTACCTGAAGTTGTTTGCGATAGCGCCTGATCAGTGAACTTTTTGAATTGAATTTAAATTTGTAGTTGTTTTCTGCATCAGGTTTAAATCGTTCATTGAGCAGAATAGTGAAGGCAAAATCATCCGCTTCCACTCTGGCTCCTGCATCAAATGATTGTGAAAAGGAATAATCAATGTGTTGGCCAATGATTTCATCCTGATTATAACTATAAACTTTGACTTCTTTTTCATTTAAGCTTAGGTGCATCTGGCCATTAGGATCAATATCCAGATTGAAATCTGAATCAATTATCTGAGGATGAGATTGATCCCATATAATCTGAAACGGCACTTCCTTGTACTGCTCCCTGGCTTTTACCCTGCCAAGAGAATAATAACTAACTTCAAAATCAAGTTCATTTAGTGTTCGGGCTATTATGGGAGTGGAATTGAGTATGACCATCTGGTTGTAGATGTTTTGCATACTGTTCATACCTCCCATTCCCTGAAAAATATTTTGCGACATTCCGGCCATACCCCCGGCAAAAGGGGCGTGAGGTTTTTCTTCTTCCACCAGAATTGTTGAATTGATTTCATAAACCGGAATGGAATATCTGTTATAAATCCAACCCAGTCCAATGGCAAGAACTATTGTCAGAACAAACCAGTACCAGTTTCGTAAGAACTTAAAAATTATTTTCTTAATATCAATGCTATCTTCATCCTGATGAAGATCATGATTGGTTACAAAGTTTTGATTTCCGTTGTGTTTGCTTGTTTCCATATTCTATTTTAAAAAGATGTTAGCTATCAGAAGTCCAACTGATATGATCGATGCCGAAATGCTTATAGGCGTTGCATAAGATAGATTCTTGGCGCCGTAAACTTTAGTACTGTATTCTACATAGACAACATCATGGGGCAATACATAATAATAAGGAGAAGTTAATAAATTTGAATCCGTCAGGTCAAGTTCCACAATATGCTTCCCTTCGGGTAATTCGCGTATCAATTTTACATTACGGCGGTTGCCATAATCGGTAATATCACCAGCAGTGCCCAGAGCTTCGAAAATTGTAAGTTGATTCTTCAGCATTAGCTTCTGTCCTGGATTTCGCACCTCACCAAGTACTGTAATATTTCGGTTTACCAGCTTAACAAATACAGATGCACTTTCAAGATATTCATTTACTTTTTTCTGAATAATATTCCGAACCTGGGCAGTGGTTAATCCTTCTACCTTTATCTCACCCAGCTGTGGATAAGAAATAAATCCCTGTTCATCCACCAAAAAAGTTATTAATTCCAGACTATTTGCCGAACTTCCAAGATTGCCACTGTTGCCTTGTGTATTTATCAGATTTAAGAACGCAGCATTTAGCGGATCATCACTAATAACCTGAATAAAAAGCTGATCGCTTGATCTTACTTTATATTCGTCAGGAGTTGGTCCATTCATATAGGTTTGGCCTGTTTGTATTTCATTCAGATAAGTTACTTCCCTCAGGGGGGTACTGCACGAAACAGCCAGCAGGATGATTAAAATTGCAGGGAAAATTAATATACTTCTGTGAAAAAGGATTATATTTTTTCTGAATTTCATTTAGTAAGATATATTTTAAATGATTGTTTTATGAGATGTGTTTACACCGGCTTGATTGTTTGTCTAGTATGTCTTTTCCCATATTCATGTTATTTACTTCTTGTTCTTTAATTTTGATATTCTTATTTACAAGAACCAGATGGTTTTCGGACGAATGACCAGTTCCCCCAATTTTTTGCACTTGTCGCAATTTAAGCAACAGTGAGGGCAGAAACGATAGGAAAATACTTGCAACGAATACCATTAAAAACTGAACA
>JBEPWX010000048.1:0-12007 GCA_041642235.1 Mariniphaga sp. | reverse complement strand
AATGTATTCAATTCTAACATCAGGATTTATATGCCAGTGAATGCCCTCACTTATCCCTTTTGCACTATGTTCTGAACTGGTTTTCAACAACATGTGTATATCCCATTCGGTGTTTTCCTCATCAGCCAGATACGAACGTTTAATGTTTAATTTGCGGTCATAAAATTTTTCGGGCCAATGGCATTCTTCACAGGTTTCCTGTGCGGGACGTAAACTATGGACAGGAGTAGGTATTGGTCTGGGATAATTATTTGTTAATACAGCATACACCTGGTACAATCCTGACAGTTTGCTTTTTACATACCAATCGGCTCCGCTTCCAACATGGCATTCAACACACGAAACCCTCTCATGGGAAGATTCCTGGTAAGCAACATATTCAGGTTCCATAACCTGATGACATATTTTTCCGCAAAATTCTACCGACTCAGTATAATGAAAAGCTTCATAGCTTCCTATAGCAGTAAGGATAAGAAGCAAAACAGTACCTGTTGAAAAAATGATTGTAACATTCCGTGTGGCAGGATTATTAAAATCAATAACCGGCCAGTCTTTTACTTTAGTGGATTTATGCTCTTTCTTTAACTTCCTCTTGGTATAATACATACCCACAGGAATTAAAATTAAACCCACAATCATAAACATCGGAAGGATAATGTATATAAACAACCCTACATAGGAACTTACTATATCGAAAATTAATGTGATTATGAACAGAAGAAAAATCAGAAAGAGATTTAAAACGGCAATTACTGCTCCAATAATGGAGATCCAGTTTCGTAATGATTGTGGTAGTCTCATGATTAGCAGAAAATTAAAATATGAATTATAATATAAAATAATCTATTAATAACTACCAGCACATTATAACGATTCAGGTATGCCAGCCCGTAATAATACTTTTATAGTTTTCGCCGGGAGATTTACCCATTGAAGCCACATATAAATGAACCAGTAAAAATATAAATACAAAAAATCCCGTTACACCATGAATAACGGCAGTAAGCATTATTCCACTTACCTGAAATACCTGATCTAAGATAACCTCCGGAAAAAACAAAGCAAATCCTGAAATAATTAAAATGGGCATAAATATATACATTACAACGATGTAAGCATATTTTTGAAGGGGGTTAAACTTTCGTTTCTCGGATACTGGAAAAGGTGATTCTTCTCCTTTAAACATTCCTGAAACATAGTAGTTAATTTGCTTTTTAATTCTTGTATCAAGCCCTTTAATCTTTATCCGGTAATATTTTCCGTTTTTAGTAAGAAGATTCCCCAAAAAGAATAACAGATAATTCAACGAAAGTATGAAACCAGAAAAATTATGTATTGTAATTGCAGATTGAAAATCAATTAGAAAAAAGCTTCTGCCAGAATAATGTAAACTAATTCCCGAAATAATTAAGGCAATAATGCACAAAGCATTGATCCCATGCCATATTCTTAGCCACACCGGATATAAATAGAGTTTTTCTCCCGTTCCCATTAATCTATTTTTTTAAAATTCTAAAGGTTGTATGAATAGCAATTCCGCCCAAAGTTGCAAAGAAAATGACGGCATAAATAAGATTCAGGAATGGAATGCGTGATGCCCCAATTACATAATATTCATATGACAAATCATTGTTTTCACTACCACTGAGAGCGGCAAGGAAACCATTTTGATCAGTACGTGCCTGAAGGTTTTGGTATCGATACAAAGAGGCCTGCAGCATAGAATTTTCTGAATGACATTCTACACAATTTCTGGTTGCATGTTCCTTTCTCATAATATTGTGAGAAACCAATAGTGAATCTTGTACCTGGGTATGGCATTCAATACAACGTACACGTCTGAAATGAAGCTCCTGGTTTGGCAACCAGTCATGAATTTGAACCACCTGTAAATTAGCAGTATCTGAAACCAATTGATATCTTGCCATATTATCATGACATGAAAGGCACATTGCATTATCAGCCTGTACAATTTCCTGCAAGCTGGAACTTACGCTGGCAACAGGCCGGTAGTAATGTTGACTGTGGCATTTTGAACAGGAAAATTGATCTCCGTATATTTCATAATGTACACTTTTATGAAACTCTTCCTCTATTTCATCAAATTTCCATGATGCATAGGTTTCATCGCCACCATGGCAATCGATGCAGGTCATCATTGGCTCCAGCTTTAACTCACCATCATGAGGGTATGTTTCATAATCCATCGCATGACAATCAATGCAGTTAAAGGAGCTGTGGACTCCCATAGCAAGCTGAAGAGTATCCAGTATATATAGGGGATTCATTAATCTTTTTTCTTCCCTTTCAGTCCAATCGTTATAAATAGCAAAAGTTTGTGAAGTATGGCATTCAAGACAGGTTTGGTTTTGTTCGGGCGTTTGACCTCTTAATTTAAATATACCAGAGAAAAAAACAAAATTAAATAGCAGCAACATGCAAATGAAACCTCTCATGGAAACTGTAAAATTAAAAAAACTGCTCCGGAAAATCTAAACCAGAGCAGTCTATCCATTTTATAACTTATTTTAAAGTTCTTATGAAATTTATTAATGCCCAACGATCTTCCTCATCCGGAATTTTCTTCTCGAAATTAGGCATTTCATCTCTTCCTACTATCGACTGGTAATAAATTACACCGTCGCTTTGAGCCTGAAATTCAGGATCATTAAAAGGCATCATTTCTGCTTCCATACTGGCGGCTTTAGGTCCATCACCAAGCCCAACGTTTCCGTGGCACGATTTACAATGTTTTGCATACATCATTTTACCAACACGGTCCAACGACTTGTCACCGGCATACGGATTTTTCATCTCCTTATATTTTGCCGGAACCTCCCAGTCTTTTATAACATTATCTGAAGGTGCTGCAAAAGCAGCTAACAATATAACCGTAAATAAAACAGCTAATGGATATGCTAAAAATCCGAATCTTTCTTTTTTCATATCAACTAATTTATATTAAAGATTAAAAATTCCAAAGTCTTGTTATTACAAACCCAAATGCAAAATTCTCAAAATCTATACCATTTGAATTCATCATCATGATTTCCTGTGGCAGTAGCCCCCTTGAATTGCCAACATAGATCTGAAAGGCATGCGTACTGGTGGAAATTTCCCAACCCACTGAAAGATTCGGCTCGTGATGTTCTGGAACTTCTACCTGTTCTGAAATCTGCTGAATCTTTAAAGGTACATCATAATTAAATATGAATGATGATTGTGGAGAAAAATTATACCTTCCGCCAAAGTGAATACCAATCTTATCATGATCGTATTTCGTATCAACCAGGTTGAAATGTGTAAAACTGGCTCCTGCCTGTAAGCTTAGCCTTTCGGTAAACTTCCGGCTGATGAGTAACTGAGTAAAATACGACCACCTGTCGGAAAACGCGAATTCGAACGTTTCACTTCCTTCTCCTGAATGCAGAACATCACCCGAACCGAATGCATCAACATTTTGTCCATCGATTGCAAGCACACCATATAAGGTTATGGCAACCGGTATTGTATTCTCACGGGTTTGCTCAACAACCGTCCACTTGGCGTTCAAATCGGTATACATTTTCTCCTTGGAAAGGCCCAGCCCCAACTGTAGGTTATTTACAGGAACATAATTTAATCCAAGCCTGATATTTGCACCTGGTGAATAAATTCCAAAAAAATCAGATGTACCATTTTCAATGGAACCAAATTTATGTTGCATAACAAACTCCAGTGTACCCGGAACCGGAACCATTGTAGTTTGCTGATCAATCAGATAACCACTTGCCCATGGAAACCTGACCGGTTTATCTACTTCCTCTTCTTCCTGTGCAATAACGCTGGATAAAGATATCGCTAATAGTATCAGTGTTAATATGTAATACTTCATTTTTACCATTTTAATTGCAGTTAGTTATTTTCAGCCCCCTGTTCAATCCACGCTAAAATCAGAGCAGCCTGAGCTGCAGAATATTTAATGGGATGACTGCCATCCGGATGAGGTTCAGTATAAATACTGCTTTCTTCAGGAGTGGTTCTGTTGAGAAAACTGGCACTATTGACAGATGTATAAGCATTATCTTCACTTAAATCAGGAGCCGGGCTCCCATCATGGCAGGCAGTACAGTTCTTTTCACTAAAAATCGGTAAAATATCCTGGGAGAAGGATACGGGTACTTCCGGATCAATATCAGGTTCCGGAAGAATCCAGTCGTACTTGCATCCGCCAACCAGAACAGAAACCATTACAACCAACAATAATAATATATTTTTAAAATTCATCTTTACTGTATTTTACTTTCAAAACGATTGGTAAATACCAATGTAACCCTGTCTATACTTCAGGAGCAGGTTGATATGCATTCAGTGCTTCCAGTGTATTAACTAAAAGAGCATTTACATAGCGTGGATTGTGAACACCATAGCTGCGATCCTTATAAATACCCTCCCAGTTAAAAAAGGCACGTACCAAAATCATTGGATAAGTTCCGGGTACAGGATGATATCCATGCTCTTCATCTCCTTCGATAACACCGAATTCAAGAAGTTTAGCTTTAATCTGATCCAACTTGGCAGCAACATCAGTTTGGCGACCACCAAAATTGAAATCTTCCGTTTCGTGACAAGTATTACAAGATTGTACACTTGGAATCCAGGTATGGCCACCACTTCCACTTGTAAAATCACCCATATGACATCCGTTACATGAAGCCTGTTCATTAAGGTGATAATTGCTACCTGCATCAGGATAGGCTACTGAACCCTCAATTTCAGCCAGTCCCATTCCGGCAACAACATTAGCCTGGGTACTGTAGTGAGGTCCGTAATGTGTTGAAGTAATCCTAAAGGTTTCTTCACCGGGATTGCTAACAAGAGGTTCTGGCCTGCGCGACTGGTGGCAGTTTGCACATAAATTGTTATTACCAAGCAAATCAAGAGTAACCTCCTCATTGAAAATAGCCTCAACCGGATCATTTAATCGCAGAGCATAATCACTCACTTCAAACTCCTCGTGTATACCGTGGCAGGTATTGCACTTCCAGGCAGTAGGATTGGTAATATTCCCTGCAACTTGCCCAAACTCAGCATACTGAACAAACCCCTCATGTGAATGGCATTTGGCACAGGCAGCTCTTCCCCCTGCATAATCAACAGCATTCATGCCGGCAACATGCACCGACATGGCAAATTGAGCCTGAATCGTCTCAATACTGTTACTTGAATGACATGCCAGACAGGTTACATGCCCGTCTTCTCCGTCAATACCGTCAATACCATCTTCTCCTGGAGGGCCCATGGGACCTTCTTTTACACAGGAAGCAGCTAGAAAAACAATCAAAAATCCACTCAAAACAGCTTTAAAGAAAAATACATATCTCATAACATGATCAGTTTAGTAGTTTATACTTAAAATCATTAATACTTCAAGTCGTAAAAATACAATGGAAATAATATGAATAGTGAATTGAGACAGTGATATATTGGTGTGTTATGGTTGATCTATAGCAATGTGGATATTGATAAATATCAACTATCCGTTTCTGCTGATTTCCTGAAGCCCGTTTTCATTGATGATTTCTATACTGTTACCCCTGGTCTTTATCAGTCCGGATGTCTTAAACTGCTGAAGGATCCTAACCAGACTTTCTTTAGTCATATTCGACATATCAGCAAGGTCTTGCCGGGTTAGTGGTATTGAAAATGGATTGGTACAAAAAATAGAATTTTTCAGATATAACAATGTATCTGCAACCCTCCCAGGCATATATTTTTGAGTAAGAACTACCAATTTATTCAAAAGGTTTGTATTTTGTCTGGCATGATTACGTAAAAGTTCAACTGCAAAACGGTTATTCTCAATGAACAGCTGAGTCAGTTTTGAAGAAGTGATCAGACAACAGTGAACTTCAGTAACTGCTGAAATGGTAAACTGCTGAACATTACCATTAAACAAATCGCCACCGGATATAAAATCATGCTGGCCTGCAAGACGGACAATTAATGATTTTCCTTTTACCCCCTCTACAAACACCTTAGCCAAACCCTTGCGGATACAAACCACATAAGTTGAACTGGTACTTTGTTTAATAATGGTCTCTCCGGGTTTGTATATAATTTGTTGCTTGCCTTCTACCAAAAATTCGAGCTCATTTTGCTCCAGCGATTTTAATAGATTTATTTCCCCGTCCTTAAAACAGTTTTTGCAGCAGCAATCGAGGGTTTTCTCACAATCATCGTGTAGCTTTACACACCCCACACACTCCAAATCAGACTTCTGATGTATTTCCTCCCTCATGTATTATATCATGTGTTAAGATTAAAACACTCATATTCATAAAAATATTGGCTAACATAGCAAAAAAAAACCAATTTATAAATTAACCTCCTTTTATATTATTTATTGTCCCTGTTACCCGGTAGTTCCCATAGCATTTGCAATGGCATTAATACTGTGTAACAAACTATTCAGCAGTTGCTCCTGCTTTTTATTATTACCTGTTTTTTGCACTTCACGCCACTGCCGGAGCAAGTTTACCTGCTGCCGGTGAAGGGGTAAAAGCGCCTCCGCCCGCAGCTGGGTTGATAGATAATGGTTTCGCCTTCTTTCTTTAATGGGTCTTCCCAGCAGGTCGGACATGGTACTTCTGGTAAGTTCCAGCTCTTCAAGCAATAAACCCAGGATCTCCTCCCTCACCTGTTTGTCATCCACCAATCCGGCATAAAGCTTCATAATGTTTTCATCAGTTGCTGCAAGGCTGGTATCAATGTTAGTCAGCACATATCGCACAAAATCATCAGATTTCACCAGGCTTTTCAGCAACTTATATTTCTGAGGTTTTTTGCTGTAAAGCTTTTTTAAGGTGGTTCCCACCCCATACCAGCTTGAAATGTGCATACGTGATTGTGTCCAGCTAAATACCCAGGGAATTGCCCTCAAATCGGAGAGGGAACGTTTACCTGTGCGCCGGGCAGGTCTGGATCCTATTTTACTCCTCTCAATGGCATCGATGGGTGTTGCCTGCGTATAGAATTCTATAAATGACGGGTGTGTTGTCAGCTTCTTAAAAGTCTTGTAACTTTCACTGGCCAGATAGTCGAAAAGGCTGTTTTTTTGAGCATTGTCATCGGAAGGACTTAACCTGTTCAGCAAGGTCTGATTGGTTAGTCCTGCAAGTAGCAGTTCCATATTGTAGGCTGCATTTACCTTATTGGCATATTTCCGCTCAATGGTTTCCCCCTGCTCAGTCATTCGGATCAGCCCGTTCATAGATGTTACCGGAAGTGACCGGAGAAACCAGTGGGTAGGTCCGGCACCCCGGCTTATGGTTCCTCCCTTGCCATGAAAAAAACGAAGTTGCACGCCATGTTTATGGGCTACTTCTGAAAGTTTCACCTGCGCATCGTATAAATACCATGTGCTGGCCAAAATTCCTCCGTCTTTGTTGCTGTCACTATAGCCAATCATAACATCCTGCACCGGAGCCGGATAATTATTACGCTGGCGTATATATTCAAGGCTGTTCTTTGTAGCCTGATTATTTAGGAATTCCTCAAGAATCTTTGGGCTTTTCTTTAAATCTTCAATAGTTTCAAACAGCGGAACAACCGGTAAAGGGCAAACCAGGCCGTTAGCTGTAAAATGTGAAAGACCTGCTTCGCGAACAAAAAGATAAACGGTGAACAAATCAATGGCATTTCGGGTCATGCTTACAATGAGCGAACCCAATGATCGTTCAGAAAAATTGCGGATATGCTTTTCGAGTACACCAAAAGTTCTGACCACCTCCTTTGCCTTTTCCGACTCAAGCAAGTCGGCTCTGCTTATGAATGGCCGGTTATGCTTCAATTCATCCAGAACAAACTTCTCATACTCCTTTCGGCTAGCGGAAATAATAGTGTACTTCTCGGGCAGGCTGGTTTTAACAATTTCTAGCAGAGTAGTTTCATAATGCCTGCTGTTTTGCCTGATATCAAGATGTGCCAGGTGAAAGCCAAAAACCTTCAAATGACGTAAAACCCTTTGCACATCGTATACAGCAAGCGAATGGGCACCCATTTTTACCAGGGCATTTTTCAGAAAAAGCAAATCAGCCTCAGGTTCTGAGGAATTTTTATAGGTAAATGAGGTATCATACAGTTCAATACCACCGACTGCATTTTCATGAATGGGAAGTTTTTTAATAATAAGCTGAAGATATGATTTGAAAGGTTCACGTAAGGTGTTACCAGAATCAACATTCATTTCATTCTGCAACTGTTTCATACGCTCTGTGAAATTGGAAGCCAGGCAATCGTGATCGCAGTATATACTTAATTTATCAGAGAGTTCATCAAGCATCGTTTTGAGAAGCTGAAAGGCATGTAGCCTGAATTTCTCCAGTGTTTTCTCAGTTACATCTGAAGTCACCAAAGGATGGCCGTCGCGATCACCGCCTACCCAATTCCCAAAAGTAATGGTGGGAAAGTTGGCAGTATCATCAACCCATTTAGGATCAAACCCTGATTCTTCCCATGCCTGTTTAAGCCTGAAATCAAGGTAGTGAAGCATTTCAGGGAAAACTTTAAAAAAGTAATACAACACATTTTCAAGTTCCGATTCCACAGCTGGTTTCTCAACAAAAATTTCTCCTATAAACCACAACTTGTGCAAAATTTGCTTAATGTCATGTTTTATTTCATCCTGCTCAAAACTGGTGTACATTGAATTTTCACGTTTTACCAACAAAAGATAAAGTTGCCGGTAAAGTGCCAGAACAACAGGTCGCTTAGCTTCGGTAGGATGCGCAGTAAGCACCGGTTCAGCATGTATCAGGTGCAGGTTTTCGGCAAGAACTTCTTCGGTAAACCCTTTACTCCTTAGGCTTTTAAAAACATCTCCCCACATTCCGCTAACATTTTCCAGTCCCCCTTCTTCCTGTCTGGCCCTGCGGTTCTGCACAGCCCCATTTACTTCAGCAAGATTAAGCAGTTGAAAACTGATGGAAAAAAGATGCAACAAACTTTCCGTGTTCTGACTATTGAAAGCTGGTTCTTTTTTCGATATCCAGGGCATCATTTCTGCAAGTTCCTTCTGGTTGTTTTCATGCAGAACTTCAGAAAAACATTTTAATAAAAACTCCAAATCAGTGTATGGCTTTCCAATTCGCTCTTTTACTTCTTCAAGAAGTTGTCCCATGGCAAATGCTTTTATAGCTTAATTAATTCACAGAAAGATAGATAAAACTTTAAAAAGAACAGGACTTTACATGTTATTGTTTATTTTTAATGATAAATTCATCTTTTAACGACACTTTCTGTTAAACTTTTACTCAAAAAGCATGTTCAATTATCAAACTGAGGAGGATGAAAAAAAATATTCAAAAAATACTTATACCAGTCGACTTTAAAGATCCTTCTGTAAAGGCAGTGCATTATGCAGGAAATCTGGCAGAGCGAACTGATGCTGATTTAGCTTTGCTTTACGTCATTGATACACCGGGCCTTCTGGACCAGTTTTTTCAATCGACCGATCACCTGGTAAAAATTACAGATCAGGCAAAAGAAAAGCTAATTGAGCTTACCGAACAGGTAAAAAAAGAATTTCCCGGAATTAAAATTTCCACACGGGTTGAGATGGGTAAACCCTACATGAAAATTCTGGAGGTATCGAGGTCAATAAATGCACAAATGGTTATCTTAGGAGAGAATCATCAGGGAGGAAACCCTGA
The DNA here is from genome assembly GCA_041642235.1 of Mariniphaga sp. Classification (GTDB taxonomy): domain Bacteria; phylum Bacteroidota; class Bacteroidia; order Bacteroidales; family Prolixibacteraceae; genus Mariniphaga. The sequence continues at coordinate 2,315 of JBEPWX010000048.1, read as the reverse complement.
AGATGAACTTGGAACAACCGTTTATCATGTTACATTGAAATCGCCAGTACCGGTATTAACTTTTAAAGGAGATACCAGTAAAATGAAGGATAAAATTGTAGTCCCGCTTGATCTGACAAAAGAAACGCGCGAACAATTATCGGCGGCTTTGTTTTATGGCCTTGAATACGGAGCAAAAATTTATTTGGTATCGGTTCTGGTAGGAGGAATTGAAAAAAAGAAAAGTCGTATCTGGAAGAAGCTTAAAGAGGCAAAAGAAACGCTTGAAATAAATGGAGTGAAATGCAAGATGAAAGTATTCGATCGGTCAGATGCTCCCCCCTTTCAGCGGGTATTGGAATATGCAAAAAAAGTTAATGCAGGAATGATATTACTTATGACACATCAGGAAGGCTATACATACGACAATTACATAGGAGCTTTTGCCCATCACATCATGAATCTGTCGAATGTATCGGTTTTAAGCCTCACTTCAATATCAACGAGCCTTGATTTTTCACCATTTCTTAAGGCACTGGTTGACCCTATGGGGTTGATTATTAACAAGAAAACTTAAGTAAAAATACGAAATCAAAAATAAATGCTCCATCTGTTAATTGTAATTTTAATTTTTTCGTTCGGTGTTTTCTTAATGCCAGGGAAACTGAAAAAATACATTGCCATTGTTCTTGCATTGGTGCAGGCAGGTGCTTTCCTGTTCTTTCTGACTCGTGTACCCGACATTACAAATCTTGCATTTGACCATTCGTTAGTTGAATGGATACCACGACTGGGCCTTAACATTGAGTTTGTTCTCGATGGGCTGAGTATGGTATTCGCACTACTGGTAACCGGTATCGGGGCATTGGTATTCTTATACGCCAGTGCCTATATGAAAAGCTATACTGGCACCAACAAGTTTTTCTTTTACCTTATGCTCTTCAGCGGAGCTATGCTGGGTCTGGTTTTATCGGCCAATCTCATTCAGCTGTTTATATTCTGGGAGCTTACCAGCGTACTTTCATTCTTCCTTATAAGTTTCTTTCATGAAAAAGAATCGGCCCGAAAAGCCGCCTTACAATCGTTTTACATTACCGGATTTGGAGGACTAAGCCTGCTTGCCGGAATTATCGTTCTGGGGAGCGTAGTTGACAGCTATTCGTTAACCGAATGGCTGGCCAATCCTCAGGCTATAAAAGAAAGCAAATTATATTTGCCCGGATTATTGCTCATATTGGTAGGTGTATTTACCAAATCGGCTCAATTCCCGTTCCACTTCTGGCTACCCGGAGCCATGCAGGCACCCGCGCCGGTAAGTTCATACCTGCATTCGGCAACCATGGTTAAAGCAGGTGTCTTTCTTTTAGCCCGGCTAAGTCCGGTTTTAGGAGGCACACCTGAGTGGACATTTATCATTCCCCTGATCGGTGTTCTTACCATGTTGACAGGCTCCTATTTTGCCCTTACGCAAACCGACCTGAAAGGTATTCTTGCATATACAACCATTAATGCGCTGGGGGTATTAGTACTGCTGCTTGGCATCGGTACCCGCGAATCGATTATGGCGGCTATGCTGTTTCTATTCATCCATGCTTTTTATAAAGCAACTTTATTTATGTTAGCAGGGCTCATTGAAAAGAAAACCGGCACACGTGAGCTCAGTGAACTTGGGGGATTGGCTAAATATATGCCCATTACTTTTGTTATAGCCCTGCTGTCATTGCTTTCCATGGCAGGTCTGCCTCCCCTGCTGGGCTTTTTGGGTAAGGAACTGATTTATGAAGCCAAAATTCAATCTCCCGGTATCTCATCTCTTGTACTGATTCTTGGAGTAACTTCCAATATTTTCATGGTAGCAATATCTCTGTTTTTCGTCCGAAAGGTCTTTCTGGGAAACTACAAAACCACAAATAAAGTTCCCAATGAAAAAGGCTATGCTTTTCTTATCGGTCCAGGCATCCTGGCCTTGTTAAGCCTGCTGCTTGGCTTATCGCCCTCCAACCTTGGAGATGCAGTCATAAAACCGGCAATCACAGCTGTTTCACTGGAAAATGTGGATATAAAACTAAAACTTTGGCATGGGTTTAACCAGGTTTTCTTTTTGAGTCTGTTCACAATTTTAGCTGGAGCTGTCCTTTATGTAGCCATGTTGAAAAGCACAAAGTTGATGAGTGCATGGAGGAAATTCAACAGTATTGTTTTTTCTGTACAGTTCGAACAGGTTTTTGAATGGATACTTGATAAATTTGTAATGGTGTCAACCATGAAAGAAAAAGCAGTTCAACATGGTTATCACCGGTATTACATACTTACCATATTTGTCTTTACCTCCATCT
>JBEPWX010000047.1:0-12163 GCA_041642235.1 Mariniphaga sp. | reverse complement strand
TTCAACTGTGCCCAGACGGTATTCAGTTTATTTGCCGAAGAGGTGGGCATTGATGAAACCACTGCCTTAAAGATAAGTAGCACCTTCGGCGGCGGCATGGCCTGCGGAGCCACCTGTGGCGCGGTAGCAGGTGCCCTGATGGTAATTGGCATGAAACATGGCCACTCAACCTCCGGCCCCGATGCAAAAGCAACTACCAAAGCGCTGGTAAGGCAGTTCAACGAGCAGTTTATACAACAGCACGGCGCCCTCACCTGCAAAGAACTGCTTGGTTACGACACCTCCATCCCCGAAGAGGCAGATGCTGCCCATGCTGCCGGTGTGTTTGATACTCGTTGCCCGAAGTATATTAAAAGCGCATGTGATTTGCTGGAGGAATGAGGGTTAGATTCTCTTCTTATCTGGGTTCTGCCTGTTGTCAAAAAAATCAAGTATAATAATTGTGTTGTCTTTAATCCTATAAAAAAGGGATACTTGCCTTACGATTAAAATTCCACGAATTCCTTTTTCTTTATTTTCAATAGTGCCGATTCCTGGATATTCGGATAAAATATCCAGAAAATGATAAACTTTTCTGATAAAATTCCTTGTGGTTACTTGCCCCCATTCGGTCATCAGGTATGCAATCACTTTATCGAATTTCTTATCAGCCTGCTTCGACCATTTGACGTCTAAAGCCATTTCTTATGCTTTCTTTTCATATCCGAATGGTTAATCAGATTATCGGGGTTTTCGCTTTCTTCGAAAGCCTTTAACAGTTCTTCTTGTTCAGCAATACTTAAATTGCTCCAAAGCTGACCATCTTTAATTTCAGACCTCGTTTTGATGAGGTCATAAAAATTCATTAAAAGACGTTCATTGTGGATGCTGTCAATCAATTCGTGAAAGTTCTTTTTTAACTCTGCTACATTCATACCCATCTGCATTTTTACAAATTTAAATAAATATTAGCAATTACCTTTTTTCTTTCTGAAGCTATTTATACTATTGACACGAGTAGTTTATGATAGTGGCAATTCATATCTTCATCTTTCTATTCCTTTTTTTCTTTTACAACATATAAGCAGTTCATAATGTTAACCTTTATTCTTTAGCATTTGATAATTGGTAAACAATAGACTGCAGGCAAATTTTATATTTATATAGTCGCCAAAATTTTAAGTAATTGCTGAACTTCTTGTCAGGTTGAATTCCTGTCAACTTCGGATATTCTACATACCTTCTCCTTACCAAATTCGCGATTTATCGAATTTGGTCTGTAGATGTTATGAAGTATAATGAAAGATTATAAGAAAGATTAAAACATTACAACGGCACAGTTTCACAAATTCACAATTTCCCCTATTTTTGAATCAAAAACCGGAACTTATGACCAGAAAATTTTCGCTCGACAAGAAATACATCAGGGTTTTGTTGCTGGAGGGTATTCATGAATCATCTGTCAGCAGTTTCAATGCTGCAGGCTATACCAATGTTGAGTATTTAAAGATTGCTCCCGACGGGGCTGAATTGGAGCAGAAACTAAAGGATGCCCATATTGTGGGTATCCGTTCCCGTACGCAGTTGACGCCGCAGGTATTAAAGAAGGCAAAGAAACTGTTTGCTGTGGGATGTTTCAGCATAGGGACCAACCAGGTAGATTTGCAGTCGGCAAAGCAACTGGGGATACCGGTATTCAACGCACCTTTTTCCAACACACGCTCGGTGGCTGAACTGGTAATTGCTGAAATCATTATGCTTATGCGTGAGGTTCCGTCGCGAAATGCAGCGGCACATAGGGGGCAATGGCTTAAATCGGTTGGCAACTCCTATGAGGTTAGGGGCAAGAACCTGGGTATAGTAGGTTATGGCCATATCGGTTCGCAGGTTTCAATATTGGCTGAATCGATAGGAATGAACGTGCTGTATTATGATGTGGAAAAGAAGCTGAGCCTGGGAAAAGCCTTTGTTTGTGAGTCGCTGAACGATTTATTGGAGCGGTCAGATGTGGTGACTCTGCATGTGCCCGAAACAATAGAAACACGCAACATGATTTCAGAGGAGCAGTTGTTGAAAATGAAGAAGGGGGCTTTACTGATTAATGCCTCACGTGGTTCGGTAGTCGACTACCAGGCACTGTCGAAGTATCTTGAAAACGGTCATCTGGCTGGAGCTGCTGCCGATGTTTTCCCCGAGGAACCTGCTTCCAATAGGGAAAGATTTACCTCACCCCTGCAGCAATTTGATAATGTTATACTTACACCGCACATTGGGGGTAGCACTCGGGAGGCGCAGGAAAACATCGGACTGGAGGTGGCTGAGAAACTTATTCGATACAGCGATAACGGTTCCACATTAGGGGCAGTTAATTTCCCTCAGGTCTCCATTCAACCCAACCGTAATAACCAGCGTTTTCTGCACATCCACAAGAACATGCCCGGTTTGCTTAAGGAAATTAACCATGTATTTACCAGCAAGGACATTAACATTGTGGCACAGTACCTGCAAACCGACCCGGAAATCGGGTATGTCATTATCGATGCCGAAAGCAGCAACTGCGAGAAGCTTCTGAAGGAACTGAAGACAATACCACATACGATACGGGCAAGGATGCTTTATTGAACAAGGGTAAAGGCATAAGCATTGAGCGTGGAGTTGTTCTAAGAATTACATTTCCCGTAATTTTCGGAAATGACAATTAATGATGCTTTCTTAAATCTAAACTATAAGACTCTTCTTAAATTCCGGAGCTTTTCGATGCAAAGTAGCCTGTTCGAAGGCATAGGCAATTTTTAGCAATACCGGTTCGCTCCAGGCTTTTCCAAAAATAGATATTCCTACCGGCAATCCATGTATATAACCCATGGGCAGTGTAATGCCTGGATAACCCGAAATGGCAGCAGGTGAAGCACTTCCACCTCCTGAATTATCACCATTTACCAGGTCGATGTTCCATGCAGGACCGTTAGTAGGAGCAATAATGGCATCGAGATGGTATTTATCCATTACGGCATCAATACCTTCTTTCCCGGCATAACGTCTCATATCTTGCCTTGCCTGCAGGTAATCCCGGCTTGTTAAATCGTCTTTTTCCTCAGCCATTTCAAATATTTCCTGTCCGAACCATGGCATCTCCTTTTCAGCATTTTGTTTATTAAATTCGATCAATTCCGAAAGGCTTTTCACCGGGGCATTATATTTTTTAAGGTAACTGTTTAATCCGGCCTTGAACTCATACAGGAGTACTTCCCAGGAAGGCCCGCCCCATTTTCCCCTGTGTTCAAAGGTGATTTCCTCAATTATCTCCATTCCTTTTGATTTAAAGACTTTCTTTGCCTGATTAAAAAGGGGCATAACATCGCGGTGGAAGCCCCTTAATTCCGACATGACTCCAATGCGCATTCCTTTCAGATCACCCTGGAGAAATGGAGTATAATCGTTAAAGATTTCACCCTTGTCGAGATAGGTATCTGCATCATTTTGATCGAAAGCAGCCAGCGCTCCCAGCAGGATTGCTGCATCGGTAACTGTTCGGGCCATAGGACCTGCTGTATCCTGGCTTTGGGCTATAGGTATGATTCCGTTACGGCTCCATAAACCAACTGTCGGTTTGATACCCACAACACCATTTATACCCGATGGGCAGACAATAGAGCCGTTGGTTTCGGTTCCGATGCCCAGCATGCATAAATTAGCTGATACGGCTACCCCAGACCCGGAGCTTGAGCCGCAGGGGTTCCGGTCGAGATAATAAGGATTACGTGTTTGTCCTCCCCGTCCGCTCCATCCGCTTGAAGAACCGCGTGCCCGAAAATTGGCCCATTCGCTGAGGTTGGTTTTTCCCAGCAGAACAGCTCCGGCTTCACTCAATTTTTGAACTATGAAGGCATCATCCGCTGGTGAATGGTCTTCCAGCGCCAGAGAGCCGGCAGTGGTTTTCATTTTATCACCCGTGTTGATGTTATCTTTTATCATAACTGGTATGCCGTGCAGTGGCCCGCGTACCTTGCCGTTACTGCGTTCTTCATCCAGGCTGGCAGCAATTTGCATGGCATCGGGATTCAGTTCAATGACTGATTTCAGATAGCTATCAACCTGCTTAATCCGGTCTAGGTACTTGCGACATATTTCCTGAGAAGTTAATTCACCTGCAGCCATCATTTGCTGCAAATTATGAACAGTGGCTTCATTAAGTTCAAAATCGGGGTTAATGTCTTCCTGTACAGGTTTATCAACTGACGTTTTACAACCGACAAGACCCGTAACAGCCAATGCCGAACCGGAAAGGGCTGTAGCTTTAAAAAATGAACGGCGTTTCATTATTAATGTTTTTGTAACTTTGAAGATAGAAAAAATTTAATTTGAATGGCAAAGTTAAAGGAAAAGCTTTACGTAATCGTATTCGAAGCCGATACCCGTGCAGGAAAATATTTCGATGTGGCATTGCTAATAATTATTCTTCTGAGCGTTCTGTTGGTTTTGCTGGAAAGCGTTCCATCATTCAGACAGGAATATCAGGAAGAATTTTTAATTTCGGAATGGATTATTACAGGGATATTCACCATTGAATATATTCTGAGGATATGGATTGTTCAAAAACCATGGAAGTACATCTTCAGCTTTTTTGGTATCATTGATTTTTTGGCTGTTATACCCACGTTTATCGGACTACTGCTGGTTGGTTACCAAAGTATCCTGGTGATACGGGTTCTCCGTTTATTAAGGGTTTTCCGTATATTAAAGCTTACACGTTATTCATTGGCAGGAAAAATGCTTTCACGTGCCATCTGGTCCAGCAGGGCAAAAATAAGTGTTTTTCTATTTTCTGTTTTGTTGTTGGTAACGATTGTCGGAACACTAATGTACCTTATAGAGGGAGAACCAAGTGGGTTTACAAGCATTCCCCAGAGTATATACTGGGCCATTGTTACGCTTACCACTGTTGGTTATGGTGATATTAGCCCGGCTACACCTCTGGGGCAGTTTCTGGCAAGCATGGTTATGATTATGGGATATGCCATAATTGCCGTACCTACAGGTATTGTCACTGCTGAAATGATAAAACCTTCTGAAAAGCAGAATACTCAAGTATGCCCTGAGTGTCTGCACGACGAGCACGATAATGATGCCTTATATTGTAAAAAATGTGGGGCTGTTCTTAACCCTTAAAAATTTTCAGAACTAAACGATTCTACATAAGACAAACCTTTTTAAATTTGTGCGAATTCAAATTTATCTTTTTCACCTGATTCAATAAGTCATACGATTATGAAAAGAACATTATTCCAATGTCTTACCGGGATCCTGATCCTGGTGCTTTCGGGGTGTGCAACTGTTTACACCGCACCGGATTTTAAGCCTGTTACTCAAGCGAAATCTATAGCCATATTACCTTTCGATGTTAAGGTGCAGTACAACCGGTTGCCAAAAAATGTAACCCCGGAACAGGTACATGAAAATGAGCAGGAACTTAGTTTTATTCTGCAGAGCCAGATTTATTCCCGTTTTCTGCAGAAGAACCATAAGTTTTCTGTTAACTTTCAGGATGTAGATATGACCAATATGATGCTTAAGCGCAACAACATAAACATCGAAAAGCTGGGTGAATTTTCAAAGGATGAACTGGCGCGTTTACTTGATGTTGATGAGGTTATTTCGGGAAGCGTACTTACTACAAAACCAATGTCGACAGGAGTGGCGGTTGCACTGGGAATCCTGTTTAATGTATGGGGTACCACCAATCAGGCTGATGTAACTGTTTCTCTCCATAGCGGGAATGATTCAAAGCTGCTGTGGAAATTTAACCATGTTTATTCGGGCAGCGTTGGCAGCAGTCCCGACCAGCTGACCAAAGCAATGATGAAGCCCATCGCAAGAAAATTTCCTTACAAGAAAAGAAGCTAAATAAAAAGCCGATCGAAAGCCGGCTTTTTCATGGTTACTAAATTGTGGATATTTTAATCCTTAAAATAAGCATTAAGCAGGCTGAATGTTTATTTTTGTGGATTAGAAAAATAGATAGGCAATGAAGCAATACCTGCATCTTTTACAGACAATACTCGATAAGGGAGTTGAGAAGAAGGATCGCACCGGGACAGGCACAATAAGTGTTTTTGGTCATCAGATGCGATTTGTTCTAAGTGAGGGCTTTCCTGTAGTAACCACAAAAAAGCTTCACCTGAAATCAATAATACATGAACTTTTATGGTTCCTGGCGGGAGACACGAACATAAAATACCTGAACGACAATGGTGTTCGCATCTGGAATGAATGGGCTGATGAGAAAGGTGATTTGGGACATATATACGGATACCAGTGGCGCAGCTGGCCGGCACCTGATGGCAGGCATATCGACCAGATAAGCAATGTAGTTGATTCTATCAAAAACAATCCCGATTCAAGGCGGCATATTGTAAGTGCATGGAATGTGGGGGAACTGGATAACATGAACCTGCCGCCCTGCCACGTGCTGTTTCAATTTTATGTAGCTGATGGAAAATTGTCGTGCCAGTTGTACCAGCGCAGTGCTGATGTGTTCCTGGGGGTGCCGTTTAACATTGCCTCCTACGCATTGCTTACTGTCATGATGGCGCAGGTTACCGGACTGAAGCCCGGAGATTTTGTGCATACCTTTGGTGATGTGCATATTTATTCCAATCATCTGGAACAGGTAAAACTGCAGCTCACGCGCGAGCCGTATCCGCTTCCGGTTATGAAGATAAAACAGAATGTAAAGAGTATTTTTGATTTTAAATACGATGATTTTGAACTTATTAATTATCAGGCACACCCGCACATAAAAGGGAAAGTGGCGGTTTAAAATCATTGATTGAAGATGAAAAAGATAAAAATGCTAAAGCAGCTTGTTTCATGCTGAATATTAAATAATAAAATACGTTCTGCTTTAATTGAAATTGTGCCGGAGAATACCACGGCATTAAAGTACCTGGTACTTGAATTTTCCGGGTGTGAATGGGAGATTAAGAAACAGGTTGATTCCTTCATAAAATTAGAAAATAGAGAATAGAAAGGTAAAAATTGATTTTATTTGAATGAGATATGAGAAGCAGTTATATCTCTCAACTAGATATCGGTTAAATATGCAAAGTTCAAAGATGATCTATAAAAATATTTCCATTATTGTAGCCATTGCTAAAAATTTCGGTATTGGGAAAGATAATGAATTGTTATTTCACCTTCCTGATGATCTGAAGAGGTTTAAAGAAATTACTTCCGGTCATAGCTTGATTATGGGCCGGAATACTTTACTTTCGCTTCCCAAATGGCCGTTACCAAACAGGAGGCATATAGTGATAACTGATAGTAAAGATGATCATTTTGAAGGTTGCGAAATGGTGTATTCACTCAGTCAGGCACTTGATAAAGTAGAACATGAAAAAGAAGCATTTGTTATAGGGGGAGGTTTGGTTTACAAGCAGTTTTATCCGATTGCCGGAAAATTATATCTGACACTGGTACATGAATCCTTTGATGCAGATACTTATTTTCCTGAAATTGACTTTGACGAATGGGAGGAAATTTCACATGAAGATTTGTATAACCAGAAGAATGGCTTTTATTATTCCAATATTAACCTGGTTCGGAAATAAATTAACAGCCGTACAATCGACGACCATTAAACCCTTTACTAATTTTCATATTCTGAGTTGTTGTTTAGATTTTACAGTTATATCCCAATTGGGATTGTATTTGTAAGCCTCAGCCGAAAGATGCACTAAATTAATTCGCTTTAGGGTATGTTTAGTATGCAGTTTTTCCGGTACAAGGAAAGATTTGCCTCAGGCAAGCAGTTTCCCCAAATTATCGAATCGTTTGTTATAATCCTGCATTGAAAGTTCTATTACACTTAATGCTTCTCTTGAATCATAAACGGCAGCAATTTCAGTATTACTTTCCTGACCCGGCATGTCTTTGTAAGTCAGGAAGTAGTGTTCCAGTCGCTGGATTACTATATTGGGTACTTCGGTCATTTCTTTAAAATGTCCGTATACCGTATCATTTAGCAGTACCGCAATGATTTTATCGTCAGCCTGGTTTCCATCTATCATTCGAAAACCTCCTATTGGGCGGGCATTAACCAATAAGTCACCATGAGCCAGTGTCTTTTCTGTAAGTACGCAAATGTCAATGGGATCACCGTCACCCATGATATTGGTGCGGCCGGTTTTTTCACTGCAGAATTCACCTACCTTTACTCCACAAAAAGTTTGCGGAATAAATCCATAAAGAGCTGGTATCACATTCGAAAATTTTTGTGGCCTGTCGAGCCTAAGGTAGCCACTTTCCTTATCGATTTCATATTTCACCGTATCGGTCGACACAACTTCAATGAATGCAGTTACTTCATTGGGTGCGTTATGCCCGATGAATACCCCATGCCAGGGGTGTGATTTATAACGCAGGCCCATCAGCCGACCAATAGGATCAGATAATTTATCTACCATATTTTAGATTTTATAGTTGATATTTGAACCTTTAAGACCCTGTTTGGTTCAATTTTTTTTTAAATTTTAAAAATGGAATCCTGCATTTAGAATTATTAAGCAACCTGGTAAGTAATAATTAAATAAGACTGCCTGAAGCAGACAGCCATATTTAGGTGGTAATAAAACTATCTGTTTAACCAATTTTTGCTTCAATGCGATTTCCTTTTTTATCCACTGCTGCAACTAGTATTTCTTTACCAGTTTTATCTGTTTCGAATGCAAAGGGTTTACTTTTTAGTACCTGTGGTTTATGTCCCACTTTTCCAGCCAGTTGGCCGTCAATCATTACTTCATAATGATCGATAGGCTCATCGCCGGCATAAGCTGTTTGCCATGTAATAATTTTTTTTCCCTCTTTTTCAACTTTTTGCAGCATACGTGGACCCTCCAGTTCTTCTTTTTCCATCTGAAAGTAGTTGGTTTTGCCGTTCTTCACAGCTGCTGCCAATTGTTCAATTTCCGTTCTTTCATCAGCATTCAGCCCATCAGGTTCTATTTGGCAGGCATAATAATTCTGTATCATCTGGCATTTCATCGGATCTTCGTCTATATGTCCAATTCCGATGATAAGGGTATGCACCCCTGGTGTGGTAAGTGAATATTCAATCAGCGGGCGACTGGGTAAACCAGGTTGACCCACCTGCCGGTATACATGTTCCGGGTTGTTCGACCAGGTTGGGTCCTTATGATACATGGCAGCATCGGCAAAAGTTTTCATACCAATTATGCCCATACCTTTGGCTTCGGCAACAGGAATGACATTGTGCTGCATGTTGAACATTAGTCTGTCGTTGGCATTAATGGCAATAAGCATTCCTTCCAGTATATTCCATTCATCACGCTGAATCATATCAATCATAGCCGGGGGATTATTATGCCCGGAAAAGCCTATATGGCGAATGAGCTTTTCATTTTTTGGATTCATACCTGTATGGTTTGTGCCATCGCGTAAATCACGGAGTGCAACCAGTGCTCCAAAGTTTCCATCAGGATCGAGCGGGGTCTCCAGTCCTTCATACAGCACATCTATCTCCGCAGTATTGTGCAGGGTGTGTATCAGTACCATGTCCAGGTAGGCACCTTCGGGGAACCATCCGTTATTGTCGCCAAATAATTGAGTGAGCGATCGCTTAACATCATCGACAGCACATTGTACATTTTCACCATTCGACCAGTTAACCACTTCTTCCTTTTCCGGCCAGCCGGGCTTTCCCCATCTCATGCCAGTCTTACTTGTTAGCCAGATTGATTCACGAAGTTCATTGTTGTAACCGGGTTCACCAGGTATAAGATTTTTTTGCTGAAAAGCCTTATGGAAGTTCAATTGGCTTCCGGCGTATAGATTAGAGGTATCAAAATAGTTGATTCCTAAATCAAATGCTTTCAGAATGATGGGTACGGGGTCCACATCCTCGGGGGTCCATTGAAGTGATGCCTGTCCTCCCAGTCCAAAGGAGGTTACCATAAAATCGTGTTTTCCGAATTTTCGTTTCATGGGTGGGGGAACTTTCTCAACATTGCAGCCGCTCAGAGACATTATGGAAACCCCGGCAGTTGTTGCAGCTGAAACTTTAAGGAAGTTTCTTCTTGAAATTCGATTTTTTATTTTTGTTTTCATGACAATTAGTTTTTTATCCGTACAAAATTTATTTTTAATGGTCGGATGGAACTCACAATGAATTTTGTTCATGCGTTTTTGTGAATATCGCATTCCAAAATTCATGTTCGTTTTATAAAATTACAAAAAAAACAGCTTCTTAGTAATATCTTTTTTTAGATATAAACCAGTAACAGATAGTAGTTAATTTTTTTTTCTGTAGAAATAACTGCTCTTTTCTTCCTTCATATCGAAAATGAAGAGTTCGGAATTACGGAACTGATAATAATAATCAAGCATTCCAATATCACCGGCACAGAACAAGCTATGGGTACTCATAATAAAAATCCAGAAATAAACAGCCGGATGTCCTGCACTCAAAATAATACCTGCCAGGGTTGTTAATTTAATTATTGTCAATGGAGTCAGTGCCACAAACGTGAACTGATTCCGGTTAAGAACATGTCGGTCGGCTTCGGCGTAAAAAATGAATTTTTTTAAATAACCTCCGATAGAAACTTTGGGAGCTCCGGTTAACTTAAATGCGAGGGCATGTAGCAGTTCATGTATAAGAATTAAAAATGTGAAGGAAAAAATAATTGCACCGAACAGATAAAACAGGGGCTGCAGGTTTCCCCTGATTGCCAGCACTATTGTCCATGTTAGACAGAACAGACCTGCAAGAACCATCAATATCTGGTAAAACATATACCATTTTACAAACTTGCCACCTTTAGCAAGATGGTTAAGAACGAAATCCTTAACCTGATTGTGTTTAAGCTCGTACACCTGCTCATAGCCGTCGCTGTACTGAAGCTCTTCTATACTTGGATTGTTCATTTTTTTATCGGTACATGATTATTTTATACATGTCTTTGATGCTTATGAGTTTTATCAAAAAAGCAACCAAAACCGAGCCGGCAATGGTTAGCAGGTAGCCTAGAAACCATTTTTCTATCGATTGGGTTACAGTGGCCAGCATAACAACCGTTCCGGTGAAAACGAAAAGCTGAAGTAAGTATATAACCGGTGGCTTAAGTTTGAAAATATAAAGTGCAAGGACAAGCTGAGTAGCTCCTGTAAATAGTTGTGTAATAAGGCTGGCATACGCCGAACCATATGCCTCCATGCGTGGTATGAGTACGATGTTCAGCGTAATATTCAGTACCATTCCTATGAATGCCATTATATTGAGTTGCTTTAAACTGCCGTTAGCAGTGAGTAATGTTCCAAAAATATAGGTTGTCGCTATTCCAATAAAACCAATCATCAGCAGACCAAGGATATCGGATGAGTAAACGGTATTTGATTTGTACAACACAGACATAATCTCCTGATCGTAATAAAGGCTTGAAACAGCAATTATTATTGCCGGTACAATAAGAAGAGTATAGGATAATTTTACCATCTGGCCCACTTTTTCACCCATTTTAATCATTTTCGAAAAAATGGGCAAAAGCAGGCCTGAAAAAAGTACACCAAACATTGAAACTGCTTCAAGCAGGCGGAAGGCCTGTGCATATATACCGGCCTGTTCATGACCCCTGGTGCCGGGAAGCATCCGTTCCAACATGACTGAATCAATTCGGTTGTATAGAGACATTAAAAGAAATAGGATGGCATATGGGTAAGATTTTTTTAGAAAAACCAGAAAAAACACACGATTAAACCGAAGCTTAATTTTACCCGATTTTTGCATCACAATAGCAAAGGTAATAATAGCCGTGAGCAGATAAGCGGCTGTTTGAGCATATACAAACCAGCTAATGGTGAAAAGGTTCCTAAAGGGATGTGTGAATAACAAGATACTGCAGATGATTATCATAAGCGTCCTGTCGAGCACCGACATGATACTGTCGGTTCGGAAAAGGTGCAATGCACTAATGTTTGATCTCAGATACAGGATAAACGAAACCAGAAACTGATTTAAAATTAAAAAAAGCAATAGGTGAATCTGAATTTTATCGTATCCGATGATAGCTGCCACAATAAGGCTGAATGCAGTATAAACCAGTGCCAGCAATAGTTTTAATCCTACTATGTTCGAGACATGTTTGGAAAGTAAGAAATTATGTTGGGC
>JBEPWX010000046.1:0-12170 GCA_041642235.1 Mariniphaga sp. | reverse complement strand
ATTTTATTGTCAATTAAAATACCACCATAATTGACCGGAATACTCAATTCAGCCAATTTCCCCATTAACTGCGCCGAATTGGAATTACGGATCTGAAAAGGCAATGGTTTTTCCTGAGGTTCAACCAATTCGGTTCCTGTAGCAAAAACAACTACATCAGGTTGCCGGTATACCAGTGGACTGGCAGTTCCGGCACCTGCCAGCAAGGGTAAATGCCTGGCAGTAATAAAAGTGGAACGCTCAAGAATTTTATCTCCACTTTTAACATCTTCTCCCTTATAACAAATATGGTTAACCGAAGTGGGAAATAAACAACGCACTTTACCTGAATCAGCCACTGCGGCATCTTCTTTTTTAAATATAAAATCAGCACCGGAAGGAACTACTGCGCCTGTCATTATTTTACTGCACTGGTTTTTTAATATCGATTTTTCAGGCATTTTACCCGCAGGAATGGTTTCCACTACTTCCAGTTCATTGTGTAAATCTTCTTTCCGACAGGCAAAACCATCCATTGCTGATTTATTAAATGGCGGGATATTGCTATCAGAAAACACGTCTTCAGCCAAGACCCTGTGAAGTGCCTGGTGCAAGTAAATCCTTTCTGCAGGCAACTCACCTGCAGTTGAAACAATCAAATCGACAGCAGTTTTATATTCAAGCATCTGTTACAATTTTTTCTCTGCAAACAATCCAGAGTGAAATCAGTTAATTCAGCCTCAAAAGTAAAAAAGTTTAACACTGGCAAAAACCAGGACCGAGGCCAACACATAGGTCAGTTTTGAGGAGGCAAGTTTTTCTCTTCCCAGAAAGGAACCCGCCATACTTCCAATAATACCCAGGATAATCATCAGGTAAATTTCATCAACAGGAGTAAATGCACCCCGGGCTGCTAATCCCGCTATTCCACTGGCTGAATTTAAAAATATAAACAAGGCAGAAACAGCTGCCGTTTGCTTAATGGTTGCCCATTTAAATAATAAAAGTACCGGACTCAAAATGATCCCTCCGCCAATTCCAATCATTCCGGAAAAGAACCCCAGGAATGCTCCAATAGCCAGTGCAAAAGATGTGTGTACAGGTTTGGTTTCTTCCGGCTTGCCCGCTTTGAACAGCATCCGTGCAACTGCTATAAGCAAAAAAACACCAAGAATTATTTTATAAACTGTTGGATTAATTTCAAGCCGGGCTCCCAGAAATGCCGCTGGAATTGAAAGTATAATAAACGGTATGAGCAGTTTTATCCTGAAATAACCTCCTTTGTAATAAGAGTAGAACGAGATTCCGGCAACGAAAAGATTCAGCATTAATGCTGAGGCCCGCATATATTCGGGTGACACTGAGAACAGGGCCATTATGGCCAGATAACCGCTGGCCCCGCCATGCCCTACCGATGAGTATAACACCGCAGTCAGGAAAATCAAAATATAGAAAAGAAGTCCTGATTCCAACATCCAATGATATTTGCATTAAGGAAAAACAACTTTTTATTTCAAGTTACCACTTCCGGTACGCTTAAAAATAAAAGACTAAATTATGATTTATTTTTAAACTTTCATCCGAAAGAATTGCATAATCATTACTATGATGGAAAACTAAAACAAAATGATTACCGGAAAATCAGAAACAGGAGCTTTAACGTTCATCCTCCGGCTTCACAATTTTCTTACTTACTTGTTCTTCTTTTTTATCTACGGTCTTTTCCACTTCTTCAATTCTGTTCTTTTTATCTTTCGATTTGGCTTTATTCAGCCACTTCTTAAATATTGGAATTTCTGTGCTCAGCAAAAACAATCCGCCAAATAAAAAGATATACCCAAGAGGTATAAATGGAACAACCATAAAAACCATACCCAGCAGCAGAATAATGCTTCCAGCCACCGGCCGCAAATATTTCTTATGTTCAGGTTTTATTTTAAATATTTTATTCATTGGTAAAAAACTTTGCAGCAAACATGTTAATTCACTGATAATTAATACAACAATTAATTACCAGAAGGGGTTCGCAAAAAAAAATACAATTGCCTGGGGAATGCTTAACTAATTAAAAATTCCAGGTAATTTTCGCACCCAGCATGCGTGGTTTACCCTGCACAACTGTTGGCATTCCAAACATCCCTCCCCAATGACCGGCACTGGAAAGATAGTTTTCATCAAGCAGGTTAGTTCCGTATATACTGAGTATAACTTTTGGATTATCCAACTCAATGCCTGCATTTACATTTAGCAAACCATAGGCATTCTGGTTCAGTCCGGGAGTATTGGCTTCGGTAAACCAAAAGTGTGATTTCCATGAATACCATGGTGTTGCAAACAAATGTATACCTTTTACAACAGTTGTCTTCGCAGTTAATCCAGCAGAAAAGCTGTGCTCAGGTGCCCGGGCAAGGCTGTTTCCTGCATAGCGGAATTGGCTCCTATCAACTCCTGTGGAATCAAATGAAGATTGCAACCAGCTATAATTACCAAACAAATCAACCCCCTTTATAACCGCTGCCGTTAATGAAGTTTCGAGGCCATAGGAGGTTGCCCTTCCGTTGCCTGCCAGCAACCCTGTACCAGGACTGCCCTTCCATTGCAATGTTTGCACATTTACATGCTTCCTGTAAAAACCGGCAGCACTCCAAAATATCCGCTGCATGAGGGTGGTCTTAAATCCGACTTCTGCGCTGTTCACAATCTCTGCCTCAACAACCAGAGGTTTGCTGTCCCAGGTAAACTGAAGTACCTGAGGTCTTCTTCCTCTTACTGCTTTTACATAATAGTTGAGGGTTTCATTCCAGCGATAGGTAATTCCGGCTTCCCCTGTAAACGACATGCTGCTTTGAGTTAACTGTTGCCTCTCTGAAGGCAGGAAAAGCAGGTTGGGCGCACTGTTTGTAAATTGCCCCATGCTTGATGCAGCACCTCCGGTAAACAGTGATTCATGGTTCAGCTGCAACCGATCATAAAAAGCACGGGCTCCCCCGGTGAAAAACAATCGCTGCATTATCCGGTAGGTAAAGTGAAAATACGCCTGAGCCGATTTAGTTAACCGATCATTCATAATTTCTTCATTGTGGGAACTGTTCAATGGAAAATCAGCCATAGGTGCTGTATCCAAAGGCCGGGGATTAACCGGATAACGGTTTTCTGCAGGCATAACAAAATTCCCCGGAGAATTTAATATTTCGTAAATTAGCTGATCGGAGGATGAGATACCCAGCCACCGGGAATTCTTTTCACGACTATAGCTTAATCCTGCCGAGCCGTTCGAACGGCTCTTCCCCGAAAAATTGTACCGTATCTCCTGGTAGAACTGCTCAGTGTTCAATTCATCGTCCATTTCAAGTGCCGAAAGAACTGTTCCATCAGCATCCCAGGAATCGGAAGCAATGTTTTTCCTAAACGAACTAATTAATGTCCAGTAATCGTGCTCGTTTAAAAAATATCGGTAGGTTAATGTCCCATCCATAACTTCCTGTTGTGAGCCAAGATCATTTCCCCTGTTTAACGATACGAGGTATTCATCATCTCCCGATTCCGCTTTAACACCAGCAACCCATGGATTTCTAAAAGCCACCCCGGAATGATCAATATTATTGTAATTCAGCGAAATGTCGAGCTTATGGTTATCAGCCGGCAGGAAACGCAGGGAAAATCTTCCGCCATAATTGCCGGTTCCGTTTAGCATTCCTCCCTGAGTGTTATCAACATAACCATTACTGGCAGAGTACATACCTGCTAACCTCATAAAAAGCATGTCGTTGATTACAGGAACATTTATTGCTGCCCTTGCCTCTTTTGCTCCATAATTTCCGCCGCCGGCATTAATGAAGCCACTGAAACTATTTTTCGGTTTTTTACTTATAAAATGAACTGCACCTGCCAGGGCGGTTCTGCCAAACAATGTATTTTGTGGTCCGTTCAGCACTTCTATCCGCTCCATATCAAAAATCAAGGGAGCCAGCCTACCCGATTGGATTACCGGCATCTCATCGAACTTCATCGCTACAGAAGGTAAAATCTCAGGAAAACCAGCATTCCCAGCTGATCCTGAAATAAAAAAACCTGCTTTTCCCGCTCCCAGTTCTTCATATGATAGTGTAGGATTAACTTCGGCAATCTCCTGATATTTGGTTAAATCAAGCCGATTAGCAACGGATCTGTTTATCACTGAAATTGCAATGGGTACATCGGGAATCTGCTGCTCCCGCTTTTGAGAGGTTGAAATGAGTGTTTCTAGATGAACTCTTTCCTTATCAAGTGCCACATAATGGTCGTTATAACCGGCTTGTAAAACGTAATCAATGGTTTTAGTCCGGTAACCGATGCATGAAATTTTAAGACGTAACCTGCCTGTTGGTAAATCGGAAAGCATAAACTGTCCAAACTCATTGGTATGCACCAGGCGTTTTATCCCTTCAATTTCAACACTGGCACCGGGTATGGGAATTTTATTTATATCACGTACGAGGCCACGGAATATCACCTGAGGGAGGTTTTCACTTACCTTTTCAACATTTCTATACTTTCGTTTCACCCTTCCCCTTGATTTGGGTTGGGAAGCAACTGTAAAACCCATAACCATCAGCAAGAAAAATATCAGCACACGTCTCATCCTATTAAAATCTTATTCTTCAAACGAAATGTAGCTGATTAAATTTCCTGTGGTACAGTTTTAATTCTGATTAAGCGGATTCCGGAACAATTATTTCTGAGGGTGCCGAATTTATTTTAATTTCTCTCAAAAAGACATCCACCCCTCGTGCTGCTATGTTTCCAGCCTCAATGGCATGTACCACCAAACTGGCACCTTTTTCAGCATCACCTGCAGCAAAAATTTTTGGAATATTAGTTTGTTTATTATTGTCCACCTTCACATTTCCGCGAGGATCGTATTCAACCCCAAGTGCATCGAGCAATCCGTTATGAACAGGCTGTGTGAATCCCATAGACAGCAATGCCATATCTGTATTGAGCATTTGGGTGGTTCCTTCCACTTCGTTCATCATCCAGCGGCCGTTTTGATCTTTCATCCATTCCACCTGTACTACTTCAGTTTGCTTTAATTTGCCGTTTTCATCGCCGATGAATTTTTTAGTCGACAGACTCCATTGTCTGCTACACCCTTCCTCATGTGAGCTTGAACTACGTAATGTATTAGGCCAATATGGCCATGGATTATTTTTTTCCCGCTTCTCCGGTGGTTTTGGCAGGATTTCAATTTGCGTCACCGATTTTGCCTGCTGCCGGATAGATGTCCCCACGCAATCGGAACCGGTGTCTCCACCACCAATTATCAGCACATGTTTATCTTTTGCCGAAATTCTATTCTTAGGCAAAATTGTTTTACCGGCTACTACTTTATTTTGCTGGGACAGAAAATCCATAGCAAAATAAACTCCATTGAGTTCACGTCCCTCAACGGGCAAATCACGGGGTTGTTCAGCACCCACAGCCAGGAGTACTGCATCAAAATTTTTAAGCAATTCATCTTTAGAAATATCCACACCAACATTTATATTGGTTTGAAATTTGATTCCCTCATCATTAAAAATTTCCAATCTGCGATCGATAACCCGTTTATTTAATTTAAAATCAGGAATTCCATAACGAAGCAAACCACCTATTGCATCATTTTTTTCAAAAACAGTAACTGAATGGCCTGCCCTGTTTAGCAGATCGGCAGCAGCAAGCCCGGCCGGTCCTGAACCAATAACAGCCACTTTCTTTTCTGTCCGCACTTTTGGAGGACGAGGCTTAATGATTCCTGCTTTAAAAGCCTGTTCAACTGTAGAACTTTCATTTTCGCGAATGGTCACTGATTCCTCATGTATTGCCAGCACGCATGACTTTTCACAAGGTGCCGGACAAATTCTACCTGTAATTTCAGGAAAGCTGTTGGTAGAATTTAAAATTGCATATGCTTCTTCTAAATCTTCCCGGTAAAGTGCATCCTGCCACTCCGGAATATTGCTGTTTACAGGACATCCCCAGTGGCAAAAAGGAACTCCGCAATCCATACATCTTGATGCCTGCAGTTTTCTGTCCTTTACATTAAGAGTTTGTTCCACTTCCCCATAATCGTATATTCTTTCATTTGCAGGCCGGTAACCGGCATCTTTTCGTGGAACATTTATAAATCCTTTTGGATCTCCCATAATTGATTATTCTTTATTCTTGTTACAAAAAATGTTATTCATGCCGTGAAGGATCGTCCTCAGTAAGCTGCAATTTTTTCTGTAGCTCCTTAAGTTTCAACTCTTCCAGCACTTTTTTATATTCGAATGGAATGACCTTTACAAATTTGGGAAGGTATTCCTCCCAGTTTGTTAAAATAGTGGCTGCCAAAGCACTTTGGGTGTAAAGCAGGTGATTATTAATAAGTGTCTGCAGTTCATTTATGTCTGGTTTATTCTCTACAGGAAGTAAATCAACCAATCCTTTATTACAGAAATAATCAAAATTACCAGTCTCATCGAGTACATAAGCAATTCCCCCGCTCATACCGGCGGCAAAATTTTTCCCTGTTTTACCAAGTACCACCACCCGGCCACCTGTCATATATTCGCAGCAATGATCACCGGCACCTTCCACAACGGCATGCACACCGGAATTTCGCACACAAAAACGTTCTCCTGCAACACCTCTTATGTAAGCCTCTCCTTTAGTAGCGCCATAAAAGGAGGTGTTCCCAATAATAATATTTTCTTCCGGCTTAAATGTAGAACCAATTGGAGGAACAACTATAATTTTTCCACCGGAAAGACCTTTTCCAATATAATCGTTTGAATCACCTTCCAACCTAAATGTTATTCCTTTTACCAGGAATGCACCGAAGCTTTGTCCTGCGGTTCCACGAAACGTACAGTTTATGGTATCTTCCGGTAAGCCGTCTTCACCATATCTTTTTGAAATTTCACCTGAAAGCATGGCGCCGGTAGTGCGATCTACATTCACTATGGAATGAGATATCCACACTTTTTCAGCTCCTTTAATGGCTTTACGTGCATCCTTAATTAAATCATAATCCAGATGCCCCTTAGCAGGCCTGGTGTTCGGATGTGTATTCCGGATAGCCACTTTAAGTGCTTCCTTTGGCATATACAGCAGTTGTGAAAAATCAATTGTTTTCATTTTCCAGTTGGTCACTTCCGGGTCTACTTCCAATAGTTCAGTACGCCCTACAATATCATCGAACCTTGTATAACCCATTTCAGCCAGGTATTCGCGTATTTCCCGTGCTACAAACCTGAAATAATTAATAGTGTATTCCGCTTTACCAATAAATCGTTTTCGAAGATTTTCATCCTGTGTTGCAATGCCTGCAGGACATGTATTCATATGGCATTTCCGCATCATAACACATCCCAGAACAATCAGAGGTGCAGTGGAGAAACCAAATTCTTCAGCTCCCAGGCAAGCGAGTGAAATTATGTCCCTTCCCGTTTTTAGTTGCCCATCTACCTGAAGCTTAACTCTTCCACGCAGATTATTAAGCACCAGGGTTTGCTGTGTTTCAGCAATACCAAGTTCAACCGGCAAACCGGCATGTTTAATTGAACTAGCAGGACTTGCACCTGTACCCCCTTCTGTACCTGCTATTACAATGATATCGGAAAAAGCCTTTGATACTCCGGCAGCAATGGTACCAACTCCATTTTCAGATACCAGTTTTACCGATACCTTGGCATTAGGATTGGTGATCTTCAGATCGTATATAAGCTGAGCCAGATCTTCAATAGAATAGATATCATGATGAGGAGGAGGTGAAATCAATGTAATCCCAGGAGTTGAATTTCTGGTTTTTGCTATAATTTCATTCACTTTATATCCTGGCAGCTGACCTCCTTCTCCTGGTTTCGCCCCCTGAGCAATTTTAATCTGAAGCTCCTCAGCATTTATCAAGTAATTGTTCGTTACCCCAAATCTTCCCGAAGCCACCTGCTTTATTTTGCTGTTACGAATGGTTCCAAACCGTTCAGGATCTTCCCCTCCTTCACCTGTATTGCTTCGGCCACCTATTGTATTCATTGTAACAGCCAAAGTCTGATGTGTTTCAATACTTATTGAACCATACGACATGGCACCAGTTACAAATCTTTTCATAATCTCCTCTTCCGGCTCAACCTGGTCAAGCGGAATAGGATTTCGCTTAAATTTAAAACAACCTCTAATAAATGCAGGTTTACGATTCTGCTGATCAACCAGAGAAGTAAATTCTTTAAATTTATTATAATCATTGGTACGGGTTGCCCATTGCAGCAAACCTATTGATTCCGGATTCCATGCATGATGCAATCCATTTTTTCTCCAGGCATAGGCACCATTATTTTCAAACTGAAACAGTTCAGGCGCAGCTACTTCTTTATAGGTTTTTTCATGAAACAAAATAGCTTCCTTACATATTTCTTCCAGGCCAATTCCCCCAATCTTTGTTGCCGTTCCTGTAAAATATTGATCTATTAAATCCTTATTGATACCGATTGATTCAAATATTTGTGCACCATGATAACTTCTTAATGTAGAAATTCCCATTTTTGAAAAGACCTTCAGTAGACCTTTATCGATTGCTTTGATGTAATTGCTACGGGCTTCCTTATATTCAAGTGAAATTTTACCATCTTTCACCATTTGATCAATAGCTGCAAATGCAAGGTAAGGATTAATAACACTGGCACCATATCCAAGAAGAAGTGCAAAATGGTGAACCTCGCGGGCGTCTCCGGTTTCAAGAATAATACCCACCTGCATCCTTTTCTGCTTTTTAATAAGGTGGTGGTGTACAGCAGATACTGCCAGTAATGAAGGAATTGCCGCATGTTCTTTATCAATATTCCTATCACTAAGAATTATATAGTTTTTTCGACAGTCAACAGCATTTTCTGCATCAGCCAACATTGTTTCCAGGGCCTCTCTAAATCCGGACACTCCCCTATTTACAGGGAATAGCATTGAAATAACCTTATGGGAAAACATTTCATCTTTCAGGTCTTTAATTTTCCCTAAATCTGTATTGGTAAGAATAGGTCCCTGAAACTTAATGAGTTTACAATGCTCAGGTGTTTCTGCCAGAATATTGGAATGTAAGGATCCGATATAATTGGTAAGCGCCATTACAAGGCCTTCCCTGATGGGATCAATAGCCGGATTGGTAACCTGGGCAAACATTTGTTTAAAATATTCAAACAGCCGACGTGGCTTTTCAGAAAAAACAGCCAACGGAACATCATTTCCCATCGAACTGGTTGGTTCTGTTGCTGTTTCACACATGGGCTTTATCAGTTCATACATATCTTCTTTAGAATATCCAAACTCACCGGCATAGGTTTCAAAATTTTCCAACATAGATGGCACACGATGTTTCACTTTAATGTCACCCATCATCAAGCGATTTTCCTTCAGCCACATATTGTATGGATTCCGGTGACTAAGCTGATCTTTTACTTCCTCATCAGGGATGATAATGCCCAGTTGAGTATCCACCAATAAAATCTTTCCCGGCCGAAGCCTTCCTTTTTCTTTAATTTCATCAGGTGTGAAAGTCTGAACCCCAACCTCAGACCCCATAACAATAAGATCATTCTTTGTAATAATATATCTGGAAGGTCGTAACCCATTTCTGTCGAGGGTTCCGCCAATGTATCGGCCATCGGAAAACACCATAGACGCAGGACCGTCCCATGGTTCCATAATTGTTGAATGATACTCGTAAAATGCCTTTAAACTGTCTGGGATCGGATTTTTTTCATTAAATGATTCAGGAACCATCATACATAATGAGTGAGGTAAGCTGCGACCAGTCATATGCAGAAATTCCAGCACATTGTCAAAAGAAGCTGAATCAGATTTGTCCTTCTCAATAACAGGAAGCAACTTTTTTAAATCTTCCCCAAAAATCTCTGACTTCATAAGGGCTTCGCGTGCCTGCATCCAAAGACGGTTTCCCTTGATTGTATTTATTTCGCCGTTATGTGCCACAATCCGGAATGGCTGTGCTAAATCCCATGTAGGAAAAGTGTTGGTGCTAAATCTGGAATGAACAAGTGCAATTGCACTTTTAAATTTTTCATTTTTGAAATCAAGATAATAATCACGCAATTGTTCCGGTGTGAACATTCCTTTATATACAATAACCTTTGCTGAAAGACTAGGCAGGTAAAAACTGCTTTTGTTCTTAAGCGACGATTCTCTTATCTCTTTTTCAGCTAACTTTCGAACCAAATATAGTTTCCGTTCAAGTATGTCCTTTTCGAGATTGGCTCTTACAAAAACTTGTTTTATATAAGGTTCCGTTCTTTTGGCAATTTCCCCCGGGGCAGAATGATCAACAGGCACATCACGATAACCTACCAATGTCAATCCTTCAGCCTGAATATGTTTTGAAAGAACTTCGATACATAAGGCAGCCTCCTTATCGTCATTGGGAAGGAAAATCAAGCCGGTTCCATATTTTCCAGGCTCACCAACAGGCATTTTTAATTCCTCAGCAATAAATTCATGCGGAATCTGTAACAAAATGCCAGCGCCATCACCAGTAGAATTATCGGCACTAATAGCTCCCCGATGGTCCATATTCAGCAAGACATCCAGTCCTCTCCTGATAATATTATGAGATGGAATACCTTTAATATGTGCAACAAATCCAATCCCACAGTTATCATGTTCGTTTTCGGGATTATACAATCCCTGCATTTCGGGTAATCTCATCCGCTTCAAATCTTTAATTTGGTTTCTACTTATAATTCCATCAAAAAAGAAGAATCTTTTATCACTGATGTAAAAATGAAAGCAAATTCAACTTTTTAATAACTAACTGAAATCAAAAATACATATATGAATGAGAAATTGCAATTTAGCCCAAAAAAAGAAATGTTTCATAACATACATTTAACCTTCTTTTCCAGCCTCTGCAATACTGGCAAGAATTTAAAAAGGTAAAATTTCACTTGTGGGAAAAAAGAATTTTACTTTTAAAGAAAATCAATACTTGCAGAAATTCTATAAAGACCTGTGAAGTTTCATAAAACTACAACCTTGAATAAAGAATCCCCTGGTATGCGGAAAAGAAATAAAAAAAATATATGATTTATCTTTACTTTTGCAGAAGATAATAAAACTCAGCTTATCCCTTCAAAAGAGAAGAAAAAGCAGTATCAATCTTTTCAAAATGAAATTTACTAATTATCGCTTCTTTTTTGGCAGCGATACTTTCAAGACATAAATTACCAATGCTCCCCTGATGTACGTGTTGAATTTCCTTGTTAGGTTTGTAAGTTCCCATTTCAATTTGTTCTGCCACCTGACGATAAGCTTCTCTGAAAGGCACACCCTTTACAACCAGCTCATTAACCGCTTCAACACTGAAAATATAATCGTATTTTTCATCATCCAGTATTCTATCGTTTACTTCCAGCTTATTAATAGCCAGAACAGCAATAGAAATACAATCGTGAACCTCTGAAAAAACAGGAAGAAAAATCTCTTTTACAGTTTGCAAATCTCTAAAATATCCACTGGGAAGATTATTAATTACTGATGAAATTTGTTGTGCAGTGCCTTGTATTTTGTTGGATTTACCTCGGATAAGCTCAAACACATCAGGATTTTTTTTGTGCGGCATAATACTCGAACCGGTTGTAAACTCGGGAGGAAGTTTTACAAAATTAAAATTTTGACTGGTAAATAAACATACATCATACGCCAGTTTCGAAAGTGTTGAAGCCAGATTCCCAAGAGCAAATGCCACAATTTTCTCCATTTTCCCACGGCCCATTTGTGCGTAAATCACATTGTAATTTAGCGCTTCAAATCCCAGCAAATCTGTAGTCATCTGCCGGTTTAACGGAAAAGATGACCCATAACCTGCTGCAGAACCAAGTGGGTTTTGATTGGTAATTCGATAAGCAGAAAGCAGCAGTTCAAGATCATCAGTTAGACTTTCAGCATAAGCACCAAACCAAAGACCAAAAGATGATGGCATAGCCACTTGCAAATGAGTATATCCAGGCATTAACACCTGCTTATGCAAATTGCTTTTCATAAGCAAAACAGAATTATGACGCGTTTATAAAAATGACGAGTCACAACGCCTGCCGATAACAACAAAGTAAAACAAAACAAACTAAAACAGCACTTGTTCGTACCATGTTCGCACAACGACAACGACAACAACTGCTACTTCAAGT
>JBEPWX010000045.1:0-12417 GCA_041642235.1 Mariniphaga sp. | reverse complement strand
GGTCACTTGTTCCCAATTAGTTATGCTTTTTTCAAATGGAAAGTTTTGAATATAGGGATTAAGCAGGAACAGTTGCCTGTTTTTTAGAGATTCATGTGATCTTCTATCACGATCATTACCTTTCTTTTTTTTGTCTTGCATAATGCTAAATTCTTTTTTGGTGCTTACTCTAACCAGTTTTCAGCGTCCCCGTCGCAGACTTTTTTATTTAATGTCGCTGTGCTGCTTTTTCCGACTTTAGATGTATTGTTCATTATTTATCTATAGTCATATTATTAAGCATTGCCGAAAGATTCAGAATAATAGTTAGTATGGAAGTGTATGGCCTGGCGTCTTTCCGTCTTTTATCTTCTATCGTGTATAGCAACCACCTCGGCCAATTTTTAAATGTTTTCTAATTGTATTTATTTGAAATACAGTTGTTAATTAATACAAGTTAGAAATTATTATTAAAATAAACAACTAAAAAGTATTTTATTTTTTCGGTAAATAGAACCTTTAAATAATACGTTGTTTCCATTAGTTATTTAAAGGAGATATGGTTATTACACCATTTTGAATGCCTGTATGAAAATTTATTACTTTCTGGTAGCTAAAAGAACAATAGTTTATTTTTTTAACGACATTGGATACCAGTTGACAACCCTTTGTTCAGTGCACAAGATGGTGCAAAAACAGTTTTTGCAACAAAAATCAAAATTGTTTTTCCACAACATTATTCGGATTATTGTTTTAAAGCAAATACTTTTATAAATTTAATCAGTTATATTTTAAACCTGATTAATGCTGTTACAACGGGATATAATATCCTCAAAAGTTTCCCTGATGGATAATCGATACCTCTACAACCAAATATTAAAAAGTTACCAACAATTAATAAAAACAGACATGAGAAATTCAAAATACATTTTTACTTTTTTGATTTCATTATGCTCTTATGTATACGCCGATTCTCAGGAACAGGTAATGTACAAGCAAGTTGATTCCACCAAATTAATTATGGAAGTATACCGTCCTGTATCATTCAACAGAGTAAACACACACCCTGCTATGGTTTTCTTTTTTGGAGGAGGGTGGAACAGAGGCAATATCAAACAGTTTGAACCTCATGCCAAATTCTTTTCTCAAAGAGGAATGGTTTGTTTTCTCGTTGACTACAGAGTAAAAGAACGACAGCAGACAACGCCATTCGAATCACTTAAAGATGCTAAGTCAGCTATCCGTTTTATAAGAGAACATGCAGAAGAATATAATATTGATACTTCAATGATTGTTGCAGCCGGTGGTTCTGCCGGAGGACACCTTGCAGCTGCCACGGCATTAATAGATGATTATAGTGAAAATTCGGATAACAGGTTATATAGCTGTAAGCCGAATGCTTTGGTGCTTTTTAATCCGGTTCTGGATACTGGTCCTGGCGGTATTGGTTATGATAGAATTGGTGATGCTTATAAAAGTTTTTCACCCCTTCACAATATCAGGAAGGGTGCACCACCGACAATTTTGTTTTTAGGAACGAATGATAATCTTATACCTGTTGAAACTGTCAGGTACTATCAAATGGTAATGAATAAAGTTGAAAGTCAATGTGAACTTTTTTTATATGAAGGGGAGGGACACGGATTCTTTAATTATTACAATTTTAATAATTATAAGAAAACACTTTCTGAAAGTGATAAATTCTTACAGACACTTGGATATTTAAATAAGGAACCAATAATAGAGATTGAATAATAATATAAATACATTTCGGGCATCGTCAGGAATAAAGAACAAACAATGTTAGCCATTAACGGAATACCGAATCACATTCATTTTTTTATATGAATGAAACCATCATGTTGCTCGTCGGATTTAGTAAAAGAAGTAAAAAAATCGTCAAACGAATTTATTCTCTGGCAAAATTTTGAGAATTGCCATTCCCTTAACCTAAATTGGAAGCTGTTCACATGGTACAGGCACTAAATTATCTTAATGAAGCCATAGAATCTAATTGCTTATGATTGTTATGCTGTGTTCCGGGCCTGTCACTCCTGCCAGGTTGACTGCGCGGAAAACCAACTCATATTTCCGGCTTTTCAGCTTAATCTCAGATTCAGGATCTACCTTCACCCATTTATCATCCGGCAGTTTTTTCATCTGGTATTCCTTCAGGTTAGGGGTAAAAGAAAGCAGTTCAATCCGTGCAACATTTCCATTGATTACTGTTTCTGAAGAAATGGTATTGGGCGTAAAATAAATTTCATTTCTTTCCTGTACCAGTTTCAGGTATTCTGTTCCATAAGCCCAGTGCGGCCTCCCGTCCCTGTACCATGTATTATTCCTGTGGAAATCATCTTCATACATGATAAGGAGTTCGGTGTAATCCGGCCAACGGGTAAATCTGTTATTATTGGCATCCCAGGAAATCCAGGTATACAGTGCGGCAAAGTCGGTATGGCTTAAACCTGCTGCTTCATCGAAATCAAAAGGCACCCGGGCAGGTCCCTTGACGCTTTGAATATCTATGGCCTGATTTTTCAGGAATTCATCCCTCACTTCAAGCGCTGAAAGGGGAATACCATTCTTTTCAAAATGGTGGTCATATTTTGCATCGGAAAGGAACCATTTATTATACTGATTTAGCCATATTTCATTGATCCCGTGATGCCCGTCGTTTTCTCCTTTCACTCCCGGGCCGGATCCCAGGGTTCTGGTAACGTATCCGAAGGCACTCATAACGGCATTCTGAATCCTCATAAAATGGGCACAATGGTATCCCTGGCCTTCAAGTGCGTGATCCAGCATGTATTCCACATTACCCTGGCCCGGATAGGGATCCCCGAAATCCTCAATAGCAATAACTGACACCAGCCAGTGCCTGAGCAGCAGGATCCTTTTAAACTCATCGGTTTCTCCACTTACAACCGTATCAAGGTGGTATTTTGCAATCAAATGATCAGAGGCAGAGGAAATTTCTTCAAAGGATTGAAAAACTGTATTTGGTTTATAAACTGGATTTTCAACTTCACTGACAAAATAATTCCTTTTTCCACAACCCATCATGAAAGTGCAAACCATACTAAAAGAAAACACAAGTATCAGGTACTTCTGCACAGAGGAAGGTCCCGGTGCATGACTGAAAAAGGCTGATGGGCGACTGGATGGTCCGGCACATGATTGATTCATCGTATAACGAATGATTAGATTGTTTAACAATTAAGTTCTATCAACAGGTTATTGCAATTAGTTATCAAAGTTATAATTTTTTACATCTTTAAGAAACAAAACTGGAGAACTACGTGGATGATGCCAAACGATCTTGCTTCATTTATTGAATTTTAGAGTAAGGCCATGCCGTTTAGTCTTCAGGGGCAGTTTAATTTGAATATTTGTTATAGAATCATTCTGATGCGCTGCAGAGTCCATTATAAGTTTTAAACGGATTCGAAGTTGCTCTGACCTGTAAAAACTTTTCTTGCATTATGTCGTGTGAATTATTTACACTCAGGATGAAATTTTTCAAAATAAAAGTACTAACTTATGATTCTCTAAAACACAAGTATAATGATTAATAATATTTTACAAACAATTAAGAGTGAACTTACCGGCAAACTGGCCGGGCCAAGTGAACTAAGCAGCGACAAGGCAGAAGAAGCTTCCGGTACAGTAACCAATACGGTTAGGGAAGAGATTACAGAGAAGGCTGAAAAAGGACAGTTTGACGATATTAAGTCCCTTTCGGAAGAGGGAGGTGCATCTACGGGTTTTGCAAACAGTCTAATAAACAAAGTAGCAGTAAATCTGTCGGGTAAGGTGGGGCTTTCCCCAAATGTTGCAAACAAGATAGCAGCTTTTGCTGTTCCTTTTGTTATCAGCAAATTTAAAGATCTTACCGCTGCAAAAGGGAAAGATAACAAGCAAGGTATGAAGGAAATGCTGGGAGACCTGACTAAAAGATCTTCTAAAAGTAAGTTGTTAGGAGGGTTAGGCAAAAAATTTAGATTTTAGCGGTAACAGGAACCCTGCCCGGCAAAATGGTTCACTGAACCCATGCTTTAAAATATTCCACTTACATTCCACCCTTTCCTGTATTGTCTGCTGAGCAGTTTTTCAGCATCGGGGCTTCCTTGAATTTTCATGTTTTCCGAATCCCAATTCAACAGGGTATCGGGTACCCGTGCGGCAACGGTTCCGAGCAGGATGGCTTCGGTCATTGGTCCTGTTACGGAAAACGGTGATTCCGGATTATTTCCGTTCAAACAGCAATCAACAAAATTGTGGTAATGGTTTCGGGGTTTCAGTTTTGGCATGCGGTAACTGCTGAATTTTTTATGTGGCAGAAGGACTGTTTCGTTACCATGGGCATATAACAGAGCACCTTCGGTCCCGACAAGCAGTGCCGATTCGGGCGGGTAGGGGTCGCCGGGGAACAGGTCGGTTATTTCCCGGGGAGGGTAAATATCGCCGTCGAACCATTCAACCGACAGTTTATCCGATTCGGTGAGTTCATTGCCGGGAAATGTCCACATAATATGGTTTGCCTGCGGCCAGGTATCGGCTCTTCGTTCAGGTGAATTTTTCCACGACTTCTGCACAACAGCTTTTACATCGAGTGGAGCCTTCAGGCTGAGTCCTTTCCATACGGAATTGAAAATATGACAACCGATATCGCCCGACCACCCGGTCCCGAAATCGAGCCATGAGCGCCACTGCACAGGATGATAAATGTCAGAGACATATTCCCGCATAGGTGCCGTACCAATCCATACATCCCAGTTTAGTCCTGCAGGCACAGCTTCACCTGTTGCCGGACGGGGGCCGGTCTGGCGGTACTTCTCAGCGCCGGGTCTGTTGGAGCATAGGTATGCATGACGGATTTTACCCACCGCACCTTCCTTTATCAGCTGCACCGCCTTCCGATCATTGTCAGATGAGGCGTACTGGGTGCCCAGCTGGGTTGTTACCCCTTTTTCAAGGGCAGCCCTGGTTAGCTCCCTGACTTCGGCAACATCGTGGCACAAAGGTTTCTGGCAGTAAACGTGTTTTCCCTTTTGGATGGCATTCCAGGCTATAATAAAATGGTTGTGATCGGGAACCGTAACGTTCACCGAATGGATATTGTCGCCCTCTTTCTCCAGCAATTCGCGCCAGTCGGTGTACCGGCGGGCTTCAGGGACCAGCTCTGATGTTTTTTCAAGCATGCTCTCATCCACATCGCAAATGGCAACAATCCTGACTCTTCGATGGCTCAGGAAATTTTTCAGGTCACCCTGACCCATCATTCCACCTACCCCGATGCAGGCATGATTCAGCGTTTCCTTATCCGAGCAGGCACTGAGAACAAAAGGCGCCGCAATGACAGCAGCGGCTGTGGTTTGTATGAATTTTCGCCGGGTGGAAGATGTAGGTTTCATAGGATTGTATTTTAATCTTTTTCATTAATTTTACTCTAATTGGTATTATCTACCGATCTCACAGGCATTGATTTGCAATCAATAAAACGAGCATGATTGAACGAACACAAAAGGTAATGAATAACTATTTCCTGTGCGGGTTCCTCGGATTTTGAAAATCCATCTAATTGTCGGCAATATGCTTATTTTTATAAGATACAACAGATTAGCTAAAATTTATTTTAGTGAAATTAATAAAAAAATGAAACCGGACAATTTAAACTATTCATATTATTTTAGAAGTTGAAACTTTTTTTGTTCAGGAATCAGATGTAAATAAAAAGAATGGATTCTTTGCACTCCGCCTGTGGTATAATTTCCATAAAAGTTGGACTTAATTCTTTTGGGGGTTTCTATTTTTCGTCTATCTTTAATACTGATTTATCAACTAATTTTTGAGGATTCGATTTTATAAGTGAAGAAACAAATTAAGTTGATATATTGGTTATTTCGGAAAGAAAGATTAAACAATGAAGGAAGATCAAATACCCGATAATCTGGATGAAGAAATGGTCCGGGAGTTTACGCGGCGCGATTTCCTGCGGGTTTCGGGTAGCGGCATTTTTATTTGCTTTATACCCGGAGCTGTTGATGCCACTGCAATGCTGCAGCGGAGCAGTGGTTACCCAACCGATTTGAATGCATATCTGAAAATTGGCGACAATGGACGGGTATCGGTGTATTGCAGTAAAATAGAAATGGGGCAGGGGATCATTACCTCGATGGCACAGATGATGGCTGAAGAACTGGATGTATCGCTCCATTCGATCGACATGGTAATGGGCGATACCATGCTGTGCCCGTGGGACAGCGGTACCACCGGTTCACGAAGTACTAAATATTACGGTCCCCCTCTTCGTAGAGCAGGAGCCGAAGCCAGGGCAATATTACTGCAGATGGCATCCGAACATTTGAAGATAGAACCTGATCGCCTGGTTGCTGAGAACGGTGTTGTCAGCGATAAACAGCACACTGCAGGCAAGGTGTCCTACGCTGACCTCGTGAAAGGAAAGCAGATCATCAGGCATATTTCCGACGTGTCCATAAAAGCTGTTTCCGAACATACCGTTTCCGGAAAGCCGAGAATGCGAATGGACGCCAGGCTGAAAGCAACAGGCAAAGCAAAATTTACTGCTGATATTTTATTGCCTGGTATGTTGCATGCAAAAGTACTTCGGACTCCATCGCATGATGCCCGGTTTGTTTCAGCCGATACCACTAAAGCTAAGAATATTTCCGGTGTGGTTGTAATTGAGGAGGAGGGTCTGATTGCTGTGTTGCATGAAAACCCGGAGCTGGCAGAAAAAGCCCTTGCATTGGTTTCCCCGAAATGGGATGTGCCTGAACCGAAGGTGGATAATCGCTCGATTTTCGATATCCTTAAAGAGGCTGAAGCTGAAGATCGTATTTATGTTGAAAACGGGAATCTTTCCGATGGTCATGATGCATCGAAACAAACGATTAAATCGGAGTTCTTTACTCATTATGTTGCCCATGCACCTATGGAACCCTATGCGGTACTGGCACATGTTGAGGATGAAAATGTAAATGTGTGGGCTTCAACCCAGGCTCCCTTTCGTGTACGGCAAACTGTAGCAGAGACATTAAAGATGCCGGAAGAGAACGTTCATGTTAAAACACCTTTTGTGGGAGGGGGATTCGGTGGGAAAAAATCCGGGCAGCAAATCAGTGAAGCAGTAAAACTTTCTAAAATAAGCGGGCATCCTGTTCAACTTTCATGGTCAAGGCAGGAAGAATTTTTTTATGATGCATTTCGACCGGCGGCAATAGTGCAGTTGGAATCCGGATTAAATGAGGAAGGAAAAATCACTTTTTGGGAGTGTGATGTTTTGTTTGCCGGTTCACGCAGCTCGGAACCCATATACAACATCCCGCATTTTCGGGTCAGATCACGCAGTTCGGGTCGGGTACATCCATTCAATACCGGCGCATGGCGAGGCCCGGGAAGCAATACAAATGTTTTTGCAATGGAATCGCATACCGATATACTTGCTCAGAAAGCCGGAATGGATCCATTGTCATTTCGTATGAAAAACCTTACTGACAAACGGATGACCCGGGTACTCACGGCTGCTGTGGAAAAATTTGGTCATGATTTTACCAAAGGAACCGCGGGTAGAGGATACGGCATTGCATGTACGAATTATTTGAATACATATGTGGCAACCATTGCACAGGTATCGGTTGATAAAATCACAGGAAAGGTGAAAGTAGAGCGGGTGGTGTGTGCACAGGATATGGGAGAGATAATTAATCCACAGGGAGCTCATTTGCAAATTGAAAGTGGCATCTTAATGGGTCTCAGCGCCGCGCTTTCCGAGGAAATTGAATTCAGCGGGGGAAGTGTACGTACTAAAAATTTTGGTTCATACCAGATAACCCGGTTTTCTGATGCTCCGGCAATTGATGCAGTTCTGATTGAAAATCCAGGTTTATCTCCTCAGGGTTGCGGAGAGCCGGCAATTACTACAGTTGGGGCCGTACTTGCCAATGCAATTTACGATGCAGTTGGAGCACGGGTATATACCTTGCCAATGACACCTGAGAGGATATTGGCAGCGATGACACAGAAGTAAGACTGCTGGTTGATATGTGCCAGGAATTTTTCTTCTTTCTAAGATAGTGGCTTATACCGCCTGATGGGTAATGATTAATATTCAATTTAGCGATAAAGATATAATAGTCATTAACAACGAGGATTATGAAAGCTAAAACAGGTATTTTAATTCTTTTGCTATTTCCCACATTGGTTAATGCCCAGTTTGAGTTCCGGCCAATACTTGATCCTACGTCATTATGCAATGAGGAGCCTGTACTTAAACCTAAACATCACATTTTAAATCCTCTTTATGAAGAAAAAGAAGAATCTCATTTACAGTATCCAGTTTTTTTCATAGTTGAAAAAATGCCTGTTCCCAATATTTCAGCGGATGAAATTAAAAATGTGTTGAAGAAAATTGTCCGGTTTACCAATCAGGAAAAGACATATAAAACCACAATTCACATTCAGTGTGTTGTAAATTGCCGGGGTGAAGCGGGAGATTTTCAGATAATTTATTGTCCGGATGAGATTGTTGATATAGGAGATCAGGTATTAAATGTGTTTCGGGATAGATATTATAACTGGAGCCCGGGAAAGCAAAGGGATAAAAGTGTTGATGTACTTATCCGGATTTGGGTGATGGTGCATGAGGGAAAATTTAAAGTAAAAGCACCGGTATGGTAAATTGGCTAAATGCTTACCTGTAGCAGCTTATAAATGGGATGCTTAAAAAATGTTGTGGTTTTTAGATAAAAGACATAATCCTGTTTATTCAAAAAAGGTTTTTCACCTAATAAGAAGTAATTTTGCCGCATTAACAGATCTATAGAAAAGCATTGGAAAACATCCGGAAAATAATCCACATCGATATGGATGCCTTTTATGCCTCGGTAGAACAGCTCGATAATCCTGGGCTGAGGGGAAAGCCTGTGGCAGTTGGCGGATCGCGGGAGCGGGGAGTGGTGGCAGCCGCGAGTTACGAAGCACGTAAATACGGAGTACGCTCGGCAATGGCTTCCCAGGTGGCTAAACGTAAATGTAAGGATCTGATATTTGTAAAACCCCGCCATTCGCGTTATAAAGAAGTTTCGGAACAAATACGTTCTATCTTTTTTGAATATACCGATCTGGTGGAACCCCTTTCACTTGATGAGGCTTATCTTGATGTTACCTACGCAAAAAAAGGAAAGCCTTCAGCTACATTGATTGCACAGGACATCAGACGCCGGATTTTTGAGGAAACCAAATTAACTGCGTCTGCCGGGGTTTCCTACAATAAGTTCCTGGCGAAAGTGGCATCGGATGTAAAAAAACCCAACGGGATTTTTGTTGTTACTCCCGGCAGGGCACAGGAATTTATCGATAACATGGAGATAAGAAAGTTTTATGGCATAGGGAAGGTAACTGCTGAACGGTTAAATAAGATTGGGATTTGGTTTGGCCGGGATTTACGACAAATCGATCGGTTTGAACTGGTGCGCCTGTTCGGTAAATCGGGCAATTATTATTATGAAATCTGCCGGGGTGAAGATAACAGGCTGGTGGAACCGTTCCGTGAGCGGAAATCGGTAGGTGCCGAGGAGACTTTCAGTACTGATATTTTTCTGCTAAATGAGCTTGAGACTGAATTGCTTCAAATAGCGGAATATCTCTGGGAGCGATATCAGCGTGCAGGTGCAAAGGCGAAAACATTAACGCTGAAATATAAATATGCAGATTTTGAACAGCATACCCGCAGCAAAACCATAACCGGATGGTATACCCTGAAAGTTGAACTGATAGAAGGGGCAAAAGACTTGCTGCGTGCAGAAGAATTTATCAAGGGAATCCGGTTGCTGGGTCTGACTCTTTCCAATTTTAAGGCAGAGGAAAGGAACGAACCTGTTCAGCTGACAATTGAATTTTAACAGAATAGATTAACCAGAGAATCAAAATAAAAGTTTATCTGTATCTGACTCCTGTGTAAAGCTGCGTTCGGAAGATTGGCATATCATCATATGGGTGATAATGATTTTCATTGTGTATTTGTATTTGTTAAAAATAAAAGAAGGAAATTTTACACCAATAAACCCTTGGAAGTATAAAATCATTTATTTTGCGACGACTTAGAATGTAGGGCAACTTAAATAAAACAAAAATTGACATCTATGAGAAATGTAAAACGCTTTCTGTTTTTTTTGCCATTGGTTTTGGTCGTGATTTATTATTTGGGACCAACACCTCCGGCAGCAGAACTGAATAGCAACCTTCCATCACTGCCCACAGGAATGAGAAACCTGGAAAACTATATTGAAGGAAAAGAATCGGGTTTCAATATAAAACCCGACAATGAATCGTGGATACAATGGGTGAATGATTCGGTGAAAGAGCGCACACCCTATTCTCTGCTTTATTTGCATGGTTTTTCTGCCTCCTGGATGGAGGGATATCCGGCTAATACAGCATTTGCAAGGCATTTTGGAATGAATGCTTATTTTCCCAGGCTTGCTTCCCATGGGTTGATTACGGAAGATCCGTTGATTGATATGACGCCCGACAATCTGTGGGAATCGGCAAAGGAAGCACTGATGGTAGCCAATCGCCTGGGTGAACGGGTTGTAATTATGGGCACGTCAACAGGAGGTACACTGGCATTAAAACTGTCAGCAGAATTTCCTGAGTATGTTGAGGGACTGATTCTTTATTCTCCTAACATACGGATCAACAATAATACGGCATTTTTACTCTCCAAACCTTGGGGATTGCAGCTGGCGCGGCAGGCTACCAATGATAAATTCCGGGTTACAAATGAGAATTTTGAGTCAAAGGAGTGTCAGTACTGGTATTGTAAGTACAGGCTTGAAGGTGTAGTTTATCTGCAACAACTGGTTGATGCTACTATGAATGGAGATACCTATAGCCGGGTAACTGTGCCCCTGTTTCTGGGATATTATTATCGGGATGAAGCCAATCAGGATGAGACTGTAAGGGTGGATGCAATGCTGAAGATGTTTGAACAATTGGGAACTTCTCAGTCAGATAAAGTAAAACAAGCCTTCCCTGATGCCGGGGAGCATGTCATAGCCAGCGAGCTTACCTCGGGTTCAGTTGATGAGGTGATACGTGAAACGGTAAAATTTGGGGAAGAGGTATTGAATTTAAAAATCGCCCGCTAAAAAGAATCAGCTGATTTGTGATGCTGCAGCTTCATCGATGAACCATATAAGCGAACCGTTGCGTGGTTCAACATGGTATGCAGGATGCTTCCGGGCCACTTCCTCGTTATTCATGATTTCCGAAACCCGCTTTGCCTTGCCTTCACCTGTTACCATAAAAAAGATGTTTCTGGCATTGTTGATTACTTTTCCGGTAAGGGTAATTCTTTTTTGACCGGAACCGGGATGTGCACTTACTTCACACAGTTTTTCGGATTGGAATAATTCCAGGTGCCCCGGGAAAATGGAGGCAGTGTGGCCATCATCGCCGAGTCCCAACAGAATTAAATCGAAAACAGGAATGTCATCAATATTGTTAAGATGGTTAAAAATCTCATCAGAATAACGTTTAGCTTCATCCCGGGGATTGTTTTCACCGTAAATCCGGTGGATGTTTTTTGAGGGGATTGGAATTTTTAGGAACAGGTTTTTATTGGCCATCCTGAAATTGCTCTCCTTGTTATCGGGATCAACACAACGCTCATCTCCCCACCAAAAATGGATACGTTCCCAGGGTATGGTGCCCTGATGTTTTTTTGCCAGCAATTTGAACAATTTTTTGGGTGTATTCCCTCCCGATAATGCAATGTCGAAACGTTTCCGGTTTGATTCCAGAACCAGTCTTTTTATCTCCCGTGCTACTTTTTTGGATACCTTTTTTGGTTTCGTCAGGATCTTTACCTCTGTTGAAGCTGCCATAATATCATATATTAATTTAAACTAAAGATATGAATTAATTTTTTTTCAAAGCTCACACCAGGTACCGTCATTTGCCAGGTTCTTGCATGGATAGCGCCATTGTCCGCCTTCAATGAGCTTGTTTGCGCTTTCAGGGCCCCATGTTCCTGCAGGATATCCGTAGACAGGAATATCGGGATTGTTTTTCCAGGCATTCAAAACTGGCTGAACAAATCGCCAGGCTTCTTCTACAGCATCGCCACGGGAATACAGGGTGGCATCACCCTGCATGCAGTCGAGTAAAAGTCGCTCATAAGCCGAGGGTAATCTTACATGGGAAAGATTGGAATAATGAAAATCCATATGTACTGTTTGAGTCTTAAATCCGGCGCCTGGTGTTTTTAACTTAAATTTTAAAAGAATGCCCTCATCAGGTTGAATGCGAATAACCAGTTGGTTATTGTTAGGGCCCGGCAACCCTTCATTATTAAATAAATGATGGGGTACCTGCCTGAAATGAATGACTATTTCGGTTACTGATGCCGGG
>JBEPWX010000044.1:0-12481 GCA_041642235.1 Mariniphaga sp. | reverse complement strand
TCCTCTGCGTACCGCTGCCTGTACCCAATCATATCTGTCAATTTTCCATGGACAGATAAAAACCGGGAAAGGTCCTTCACCCGGAGGAATTAATAATGTAACATGGAGTTGTGCTTTGTTTTCTGGTCCAAATGTTAACAAAACATTCCGTTCAGTTAACTGGCCCAGCTTTTTCTCCCCTAAGATTTCAGCCTGCAGATTTGTTGGCGGAGGTGGAATTGTTCCTGTTATCCAATATTGTGCATCTTTTTTTATCTGTTCTCTTTTTTTATTCCATTGTTCTATTGTTTTAACAGGAACATTTTTCCCACCTTCATCCAGGATTAACGGATCGGGAAGGAAGGGAAGAGAAGGCAATTCATCAAAATCGGGTGGGAGTTCACCTGTTCTATTTAGCCAATCATTCCAGGTGAAATCTTCTGGTGATATATGTGCCGGTGGTGTACCAGGCAATTGATCTGATGCAGGTATAGTGCGATCTTCCGGCAGCACTTCTTTTAATCGGTGTAAATATTCTTCCCGACTGATATTATTTTGTCCGTATGACAATTCCGTATGAATTAAAACAAGTACAAATGATGCCAATATTTTAATTACAATCAATTTATTTTTCATTAGACTACTCCCTTGTTTATTCTATTTTACTACCTCAATGTTTCCAAGTGTATACCACCCGTCATTATCTATTCCCTCAATTGCCAATTTTATGCGAGGGGAACGGGACTGTTGGTCAACAATAGAAAGTTGAAGTTCATATTTCCCTGGTAAAAAACCATGAGGTATAAACACACTCTCATTAAAAATGGCATCTCCCGGAAGCCATTTGGTAATATCGGAATCTGTCAGCAAAATGATGTCTGATTCATGGTTTTTTAAACGTAGGGCCAGTTTATAATTCCTGTTGTAACATGGTGCAACTCCTTTATTTTCCCACCATGATTCAAAATTAAGTTTACTGTTTACCCGTACTTTATCCGGATATTTAAAGTTTCGTAAAACAAAACGATATCCCATTTTTTTCAACCATTCATCCACCATAGATTTCCATTCATCAGGTACAGGGGATGATTTGGCATTAAAGGTTGACATATGCCATTTAAGCGATTGATCAATGATGTACTGTACCTCCTCTTTAGAGTAAGGTTCTTTTAAATCCCACGTCTTAAATCCTTCTGTCATGGCCCATGTATCAAAAATGCCGCAGATTTCGAAAGTAACAGGTGCTTTTTTCCATGTATCCTGCATGTTATAATCAATGATGGTTTGGGGATAATAATCATACATATGATTCCAGGCGGGTGTTTGATCCCAGAACCCAAGGTCTCCGAGGCAATCCTGCCGCCATCCGACAGTTGTTTCGGATGTAATGTAATCATTTGCTTTCTTGCCGTGGATTAATGCTATTAAATGTGTTTTTGTAAAACTTTCAATGTATGGATCAAGAAGTGCTTTCATTGTTTTATCTGAAAGTACTGACATGCCATTATTTTCACCTGCATAACCTACGACTGATACGTCAATACTTTCCAAATCAGGATGACCATCAAACCTGTTACCAAGGGCTCTTATCATTCCTCCGAAATATTGGGCATAACGTGGATCTTCGGGATCAACTACCCATTTTAATACCCTCTCTCCATTTTTGAAATCTCTTTTTGGACCAACCATCTGCCGGTACCAATCCGGTACATCATCATCTTCCCGCCAGCTGTATGGCGATATTCTGAGCATTAAAGTCTGGTTCCTTTCATGAGCGATATTAAGCAATCCTTCAATTAAATCCCATCGGTACTTTCCCGGTTCCGGCTCTATTGCTCTCCACTGAATCCTGAAATATGCGGTAGATGAAGGCGGATGATTTTTGTTTTCAAATGATTCATTTTTTTCGTAAATGCTGAGATCTATCTCGTTTAGAACATCTATCCATACATCCAGATTGTCTCCATTAAACATCTGAAATGTATTGAAACCGATTCCGGGATTAATTAATATATCATTAATCTCTTTTGGGATAATTCTTATAGTTTGCTGAGCTGAAGTATAATTTATCCCAAGATATGTTAAGTAAAAAATCAATAATAATAAATGCTGTTTCTTCATAATTTCCTCATTCCTATTTCTGATGTTAAATTCTTGAATACCTGTTTTATTTTAAAATATGCTCAAGCAAGTTATTATCTGAATTTTCTGTTATAATCTGTAATCGACTGCCGGCATTTTTCTCCTTCCATGCTGACTGTATAAATTCCATGTCGCTGTTTTCTTTAATATCAATAATGTTTCCTTCCCCGTCCTTCATATTTATTAAGGTAAGTTTTCCAGGAGCAAGACCTGCCGCGAGGTCAGGCAAATCATATGCCTCCAGTGC
Source organism: Mariniphaga sp. (assembly GCA_041642235.1). Lineage (GTDB taxonomy): Bacteria > Bacteroidota > Bacteroidia > Bacteroidales > Prolixibacteraceae > Mariniphaga. The sequence continues at coordinate 10,113 of JBEPWX010000044.1, read as the reverse complement.
GCCTGCAACAAAACTTTTTGTGAGATTTGTATTGTAGAATTTGTTCATAGTTATGGTCTGGTATGAGCTTAAGGAACCGATTAGAGTTACCCGGTCAATTTTATTATTGAAAGTTGCGGCATGCAGTATCGTCGGTCCCATTTCATCAAATGCAACGGCACTTATGTTTTTTGGGTCCATATCGGATCGATTCTGAAGGAAATTAGCAACTCTGTTTACATCTCCTGCCTGAATTCCAACTATACTGCGGCCTATTAGGTATGCAAGATAATTCGTCCCATAATTGGTATCCTCAACTTCCCCGGTACCAGACACATCAGGTGCAGCTACTACATACCCTTTTTTTACCAATTTTTCAATCATACCACCTGCTGCTGCATCTTCCATCTTTCCATTGGGATGCAAGTAGATTAAGCTTGAAAAATTTTCACCTGTTTCAGGTATAAATAACAACAACGGAATAATGGTTTCTCCTTCACCATGCAGGGCATACATTTCTACTGAATAGCCATCACGTTGATATCTTCCACGGAATACCGATTTTACATCATTTTCTGGTGTGCTATATCCTGAAATCTTTTTTGCCTTAGCTCTGACATCTTTCAGGTGTGTTTCCAGATTATTTTTTCGCGATGCATTTAGTTGATTCAATAGCTCTTTAGTTTCTTTTTTATTGATGGAAAAAACTGTTTCTGCATTTTCATAGGAGGATGTAATATTGCCGGTGGATGTTATCTTCAATTCTTCAGGTTCCAGAATTGATACATCTGAATGATTCTCATTTCCTGGATTGTTAAGGCTTTTTTGGAAGAAGGCGTATATAGCTTCATTTAATTTTTTAGTATAACCGTGTCCAAAGTCATCCTCCACCAGGCTTATATTTTCTTCTTGTCCAAATGCCCGATATGCATTAACAACTTCTGCATATGATTCACGTGCGCCCTGAATGCTGAAAAAATCCCTTGTGCCGGCACTAATCAATACAGGGTTTGGTGCCCTGACTTCAAGAAAATCTGCATGAGTCAGACCATTCATAATGCCCTGATAAAAATTCTGCTCCGCATCCTGTGGCCCTATTGATTCGAGTAACCGCCTGAACCCTGTTATGTAATTTACAGGAGCACCTGCTTTAATACGTTCATCGAATGCGAAAATATAAGATGCCTGCGTACCTCCACCAGATTGTCCTGTTACACCTAAGCGATCCGGGTCAACCTCTTTACGGGTGAGCAAATAATCTATGGCTCTTATACCATCCCAGATAAAGTAACGGGCAAGTGAAACTCCTGAAATGAAGGTCTGGTTTCCAAGGTAATTATGTTCCTGGGTGGTAGGACCTATAACAGATGCTTTTTTTTCCGGGTCATAATGTTGTACTCTTTCCCCCTGGCTTATGGGGTCAATTGCAAAAACAACAAATCCTTTTTTAACAAGATTCAGGATCATAGCCTGGTAAGAGTCATATCTAAATCCATTATTTGTATGACCACTCACAAAAAGTACTGCGGGTTTTTTTCCTGTGCCATCAGGAAGAAAAAGAGCGCCTGTTACATAAAATCCGGGCATCGATTCGTAGACTATTTTTTCAACACTATACCCTTCTTTTTTAACTGTACCTGTAATCTGAGGGTTTAAAGGAGTTTTTTCCGGAAAGGGGCCAACCGTTTTCATCAGGATGTCCTTCACTTTTTGTTGCCTGCTTGTCCAATCTGCTTTTGTTTCCAATCCAGCAATTTCTCTGTCTCTAATATCCAGATAAGTAAATGCCTGTTTATTTAAATGCCGCATCAGCATGTTCTCCCCATCTGACCAAGCTCTCCATCGTTCAAACACATTCAGGTTTTCTTCCTGGGTAAATGCAGGGCTGTATTGCAGAAGGATTAAAATGAATATAAAAATCGTTTTATAAATAGTCATTGTTTTATAGTTCTTCATATTATTAAAATTATAAGTTTTTAATGGTATAACATGGAATTTGCATGAGGAATTTAATAATTCCCGGACGGTATGTATTACTGCTCATGCTTATTTCATATAATAATAAATTAGTGTTATTTCAACCATTTGTCAAACCAGTTATAGGCTTCAAGTTGCATTTCTCTGCTAAACCGATGACCTCCCGGATAAAAAGAGCAATTATATCGATCGGATGCCTTGGCTTTTTTATACACATCCTGGAGAATTTCATCAGCCCTTTTCATGCCGGGAAGGGTAAACAGGCCATCCTGTTCGGCATTTAATACCAGTACAGGAGATGGTACATTCATTCCCAGGATTTCAGGAAAATCAAGATCTTTCGGTAACAGCGGAACAAAGCTCATCCAGGTGTGGGTGTATGATTTATTGAGCATAAAATCCTCCCATGTGGTCATTAATCCCACACAAACTGCACATTTAATTCTTGGATCCAGACCTCCGATAAATACAGTTCGCATTCCACCACCTGATAGACCACCGCAGCCAATTTTATCCTTATCTACGTCATCTCTGGCACATAGAATATCGAGTGCCTTTAAATCTTCAGCAACCCATACTCCCGGCCAGGTTGTCCCGGCACAAAAAAGCGATTTGGCCATAACATCTTCGTGTGCAGCAGCCCAATCGTTATAAGCTTCAATGTTATCACTATTCTCGGGATTTTTATCGGTTAACCCATTTTTTAAATGTTCCGGAACTTCTTGTAACATCACACGTCGACTGGCAAAAGGAAAAGCATCTGGAACCAAAACGACATAACCTCTTTTTGCAATTTCATTAGCCCATGCATATCCATCGTAATAAAGTTGTTGAGATTGTTCAACCATAGGATGACGTGAATCACTTGTTCTGGTTATTTTACGTTTGCCAAAATATTTATCCGCACCATGATGGTGAAATGCAAGTATTCCCGGCAAAGGTTTTTTTGCTCCGGCAGGTTTTAGGAGGATGGCTTCTGCCGGTTGTCCGTATGGCATATCCCAACTTATTTCCTCAATGTGCAGCCCATCATAAGTGTATTGCTTGTTGATTCTCACATTAGGCAATTCGCCTATATCGGGCATGGCAATAGTATCCAAAACTTGTTGTTTTGCCTTCTTTCTCCAGTTTTCTAAATTTTTATATTCTTTTCTCCTGAATGAAAGTGAGGGTAAACTTTGATTGGTTTTAGCAGCCCAGTTACCATAAGATCCAATAAGATTGGTGGTGCCATCAGGATTTTGTATTCCCGGTCCTGAAATATGCCGCTCATTTATTTTCGTTGCTGACACTCCGGAAAATGTAAGACCACCTAGGCCGGCAGAAGTTAAACTAATAAATTTTCTTCTTGAGAAGTGCCAGTCAGTTGATTTTTTATCTGAATTATTATCTTTATTCATCTTCATAACAAAATCTTTAAAAAATTAAATCAATTGGGTCGTTCCTCCTTGTCTGAGATCTATGTCCATTCCGCGTTTGTTGGTTTTCCATGAGCCTCTTGTAAAATCAGGAATTTTCACTGTTTCCCCCTGGCGGGCAACAGACCATTCACTAAGTGGGCTTATTACGCTCCAGAGTGCTGCATCGTAAACATCCATTTCAAGAGGCAATCCATTTCGAAGGCAGTCAATCAATCGCCAGTCGCTGGCAGTCACCCGCTCATAGCTCCTGCTTCCATGACCATCACCGGCAGATTCTTGTTTTTCCTTAAATCTTTTGCTAATTTCAGGAGTATATTTTTCGATCAATGATTTAAATTCCTCCTCTGATAACCAACCATGATCGCTGGTGGCAATCCGGCTCGGTTGGGCTCTGTAAATGCCTTTATTTCCGCTGATTAAATCAAAACGGTGTCCAGGTCTCGGGGAACTGATGTCGTGCTGGAGCATAATAGTCCGGCCTTTATGTGTACGAATTATAGTTGTATTCATATTGCCCCTGAAATCCAATCCCACATATGGTTTGTAATAATTATCTATCTCGGCCATCTCCTTCATTTTATTGGCCATTGAAAAGTCGTTGCTTGAAACCGATACCATAAAATCCATCTGGTCGCCATAATTTAAATCCATTATCTGTGCAACCGGTCCAAGACCATGTGCAGGATAAAGATTTCCGTTTCTGTTTACATTTTCCTGCAACCTCCACGGTCGGTATCCAAACCAGTTGTTGTTGTTTTTATCTCTTTCCCATCTTACCTTATTCTCAGAAACTCTGTCGTGGATGTAATGACCTTCTCCGTGAATGATGTCACCAAAGAATCCCTGCCGTGCCATGTTTAAAACTACTGCCGCCATTCCGTCGTGGCCTGAGCCGCATCCCATAAAACAGTGCCTGCGGGTGTTTTCTGATGTCTCAACTACCTGCCAGCACTCTTCCACAGTTACCCCCACCGGAAGTTCTGTATATACATGTTTCCCATTTTCCATGGCATATATGGCAACTGGGGCATGAAATTTCCATGGCGTGGCTATATAAATGAGGTCAATATCATCACGCTCGCATACCTGTTTCCACGAATCGGAACTTCCTGAATAGGATTCCGGTTTATGCATTGGGAATTCTTTTTTCAGAAATTGAACAGTCGAATCAACTCTTTCAGGAACTATATCGCACAAAGCTTTGACTTCAACTCCTTGAATGCTTGATAAACGCACGACGGTTCCCGAACCGCGGCTTCCGACTCCTATAAAACCAATTCTAACCTTATCGAGCTTTGGGGCACCGTAACCGTGCATGTTAAACTTTTGAACACTATTTACAGGAAATGAAGCCTGATTGCCGGCACGACTGGTTTTAACCACTATTCCTGCTGTTGCCAACCCCGCTAGTCTTAGAAAATTTTTACGATTTAATTTCATTGTATTGGTAATTTATGATTAAAGTAATGATATATTATTTTCTTTATAAGATGCTAAATAAATTTCGTAGTGCCTCCCCTCCGGAGATTTATATCCATTCCCCGCTCATTTGTTTTCCAGGCTCCGGATGTAAAATCAGGCACTTCCACAGAATTTGAACGGTGAGCAACCGACCATTCGCTTAAAGGAACAACGGAACTCCAAAGCGCTGCATCATACACATCAATATCAAGAGGAATTCCATTTCTAAGACAGTCGACAATTCTCCAGGCTACCATGGCATCTGTTCCGCCATGTCCACCCAAATCTTTAGCCAAACTTCCAACTTTTTTGCTAATCTCTGGAGTATATTTCTGTTCCAGTGATTCGAACTCATTCTGCGAAAGCCAACCTTCATGGCTGGTGGCAATCTTCGCAGGAGCCGGAGTTAGCTGAATAATTGCTTTGGTTCCGCTTATCATATTAAATCGCACGTTTGGCCGCGGCGAGCTGATATCATGCTGCAACATAATGGTTTTCCCTTTTTTGGTGCGAATTATACTGGTATTCATATTGCCACGGAAATTGAGCCCTACAAAGGCTTTATAATAGTCATCCATTTCAGCAAGTTCTTTCATTTTACCTGCCATGGTAAAGTCATTCCCCGACATTGAGACCATATAATCCATTCTGTCTCCATAATTCAGATCCATAACCTGGCATATGGTTCCCAAACCATGAGCTGCATAAAGGTTGCCGTTCCTGTTAATATTTTCTTTTAACCGCCAGGGACGATAACTAAACCAATTATTATTTGATTCGTCTCTTTCCCATCTGTCGGTTCCGGAGACCCTGTCGTGAATATAGGCTCCTTCTCCATGAATTACTTCACCAAAAAAACCTTCCCGTGCCATATTCAAGGTCAGCAGGTTGAAATCACCATATGCTGAATTTGCCAATAAAGTACAGTGTTTACGAGTTCTTTCCGAGGTTTCAACTATTTGCCAGCATTCTTCAATGGTTTTAACACCAGGAATTTCTATTGCGGCATGTTTTCCATGTTCCATGGCATATAAAGCATTTGGAGCATGTAAAGCCCATGGTGTTGTGGCTACTACCAAATCAATATCATCCCGTTCACAAAGTTTCTTCCATGCATTATCATCACCGGTATAAGCTTCTGGCTTATGCGAATATTGTTTTACATTGTTAATCGCTTTTTCCACTCTTTCCGGAACCACATCACACAACGCTTTGATTTCTACACCTTCTACCCTGGCAAACCGGTTAACAACCCCCGTTCCCCTGCTTCCAATACCAATAAAGCCTATTCTGACTTTGTTCAGCTTAGGTGCGGCATATCCATGCATGTTGAAAGTCTGGGTATGTTTTACCTGGAAGGGTGATGTTGTGTCATCCTGACTTTTTTTAACTACCATCCCTGCAGCACCGAACCCAGCAATCTTTAGAAAATTCTTTCGATTTAACTTCATTTTACTAAAGTTTTAATTATGAAAACATTTAAAACAAAAAGGAATATTTTAAATTTTGAAAATTCTTTTCGCGGTATCCCGATAGATGGCTTTTAATGTTTCACCTGGTAAATCAAGACCATAATATCTCCAGCCGACACGCCCGGGGATGTATTCGTCATCTGTTTCCAGCAGGCGCCAATGTATTTGATACATGCTTTTTTGTCTGCCCATATCTGTCCCAAATATAATCCGGTCCCTGTATTTATTCAGAAATTTAGCTGACGACCGTGGTGTCCTGCCCAATTCATAATCACGTGCTGATGTGTCAAGGTACAGGTTGGGATATTTATCCATAGCCTGGCTGAGAGAAGTCAGATCGTGACCCTGGTTTCCCATATGGCATGCCACGAATATCGTGTCAGGATGCTTTGCCAGGGTGCGGTTTCTCTTGTCAATCAACTCACTAAATGCAGGCACATTCTTGTCAAAAAGATTGAAATGCTGATAATCCGGTGTTCTTTCCTGATAAACATCAAGAGGTGTCCAGCATGATGGATGGTCAGCTACATGAAGGTTGACAGGCATATTTAATTCTGCACATTTTTCCCAAAATTCATCAAGCCGTGCATCATCGGGGTGTAATCTTTTTTCAGGAGGAAGATCTGCATCCCGGGTAATTCCTGTTCCTTTATCTGAAATTTCACCTACTCCCACGGCCCCCATTTCATGGCATTCCTCCAGTTGCTTTACTAATCGCATGGGAAAATCCTTATTTTCAATATCGGTAAGGTCCATCCCGCAATATAACTGAAAACGCTTAGGATGGGCTTTTTTCAATAATTTAACCCAATTGGCAAAATCTTTTCCGGTAGCTGCGGTTAAAACTACTGATGTTTCAATTCCCACTTCATCCATTGTACGAATCCATTCATCAATATCTTTTGGGGTGCGTGCCACAACATGTACATGGCTGTCAATAGCCGGATATTTTGCTTTTTGAACAAAAGTCTCCTGAGTTACTACCAAAGATTGTGGTGCATGATCTTTTAACAGAAGCTTATCCATCGGTCCCGGTTTAGCAGATACTCCCGGGCCACCCCAATCACCGTATTTAATTCTCCGCCACTCGGGATCCGCCTGCCAGTTTTTTTGCAATCCTGCATCTTCAGTAATGGACGAAGCAGGTGAAACTTCACCATAACTCATTTTTCCGAAGGCCATTCCACCAACAAGGCCCAGGGTACTTTTTTTAATAAAATCTCTTCTTTTAGACATATTAATTCGTTTTATTGGATGAAAGGATAAACTCTAACTGATTATTTTATTTTCGATTAGTATTGTTAAAATGTTTTCGTATGAAATCAACTTTACTGATTACCAGCTCTCCCGGTTGGGCATTGTGTCTTACCATCCCGCCCTCTTTTAATTGATATTGTATAATACATTCAATATTTAGTGAATCAAGCTTTTCCTTAAGGGCAATGCCCAGTTTAGGGTGGTGTACTATATGTGACAGGGTAGTTTTTTTGTCCACATTTTCATTGGTAAAGCTATAATCGAGGAGAACAGGGGGATCATCATGCGAAAGATAAGTTACAGGAGCTGCCTCTTCATATCGCCTGTAGGCCAGGGGCGTATCCTTTTCTTCAATGGTAATATCATAAAATGGAAGAAAGAAGGAATGCTGTTCGAAATTCGGGCGTGGAATACCCGCCTTTTCAGCGAACCTGGGATCATAGGAAGGCTGACCATTATTCATAGCAACACAAGTTAATCGTGTTGATTCCCTGGCAACCGGATCGCTGCTTTCCGGGTCAGCCAGATCATCATGAAAAGCAAGCCACATTGAAATGCCGGCACCTGCAGATCCGCCGGTAGATGCAATCCGCTGTTTGTCAATATTCCATTCTTCTGCACGATAACGCAAAAATTGCAATGCCCTTGCGCAGTCAAGATAAGCTGCCGGGGCAGGTGCAGTGTTTGTTAGGCAGTAATTAATGGCAGCAACAGAGAACCCTGCATCAAGATATTCATTTAATTGCGGTAATCTTAGGCTGCGTTTATCTCCCTGCTGGAATCCTCCTCCGTGAATGTAAAGCACCAGCGGAGCAGGTTGATCTGTATCAACCAGCCACAGGTCCATAACATTACGCTCATGTTCCCCATATATTACATCCCGCAAATACCTGATAGGATTGGTTTGTTGACCAGTAGGTGTTTTCAGCCGTTTATTTTGTTTCATTGATACGGGAAAACTGGCAAACCCATCATTCACTGCAATGATTAAGAAACAAAATATTAGCTGTTTTACTACTTTCATTACTATCGCTTTACTAACTTAAAATGCACCAACCTATCTTTTTTTTACTAAAAATACTCATTATGAATGTCATTTCAATGGATAAAAGTTAATTCAGATGAATTTTTTTTGATTCCCCGTTTAATATACAGCCAATTTGTTCATGAAAATGATAAATTGGAATCTTCTTTTATCTGAAAGTAATTTTGCATGATGTTTTTTTTTATTCACATGGAGTTAAACGTCACCAATTAATGCGTGAGGCTAATTTGTATTAACTTAAACAGTTTTTATAAAGTTTGTTGATTATTATCGTCAGGATAAAAAAATAAAGCCGGTAAAACCGGCTTTATTAAAATAGAACAAATAAAAATTTACTTATTTTTTAACATCGGAAACAACCTTCTTATTTCTTTATCATCGGGACGTTTGCCATATTCGCAAATTTCAAAAGCTTCGGCATAAGTGGCTTTGTCTGCTGTTTCTTTTCCGTACCATTTGGCAAGAGACTGCCTGACTTCAGGTTCAATTGGGCTCACCCAGTTGTTCTTAAGCCATTCCAGTCTTCCTTTTTCGGTTTTTGGCAGAGATTCCAGTTGTCCATCAATCCAGGGCAACCATTCAAAAAACTGAGATTCATGTGCTGCCATGCCATACACTTTTTCATCTATCACGTCTGAAATATCTATTGCAATATCGGGTTGGAAAGGGTAAGGCTTCTCAAAATTATCCTGGGCATACAGAAACACCGGATTTTTTTTAAGAGGAGGTGTGTCAGGTGCTACATTCGGCACAATAACCATATAGGCAGCATCCTGCACAAGAATTGCCGTATTGCGATGATCCGGGTGATAATCATTTGGACGGTGGCCAATTACAACATCTGCATTCCATTCACGTATCAAACGGATAACATCAAGGCGTACATGTAGATCGGGCATCAATTCTCCATCATGATTATCCAGAACTTTATAGGTCACTCCAAATCTTCTGCCTGCTTCATGGGCTTCTGCTCTTCGAATTTTTGCCAGTGCTCCGCCTCCCTGATTAAAGTGACCTGCATCGCCGTTTGTCAGCGAAACAAACAAAACATTATGCCCCAGCCTGGAGAATTTAACGGCAATACCTCCTGCTACATAATCCGCATCATCCGGATGGGCTCCAATAACCACAATGTTTAACTTTTCACTTTGTGCTGTACCATTTGAAAAGATTCCAAACAGAAAAAGCAGTGAAAAAAATAATTTAAATAATGAAATTATACTTTTTGTATTCATTGTTTCTTTTTTAAGATATTTTATAGAAGATATAGTTTATAATTTAAGCATTTTCCACACCAGGCAGCGGGATTTCTTCAGGAATTCCCTGAACTGGACCCATGGTGTAAGTTTTTGGGCCTAAATATAAATCAGAGTTTAATATTTCATCCCATGTTACATCTTTTCCGGTATAGGCAGCCAATCTTCCCATTATACTAACCAGCGTGGAATTCACCTGATTTTCACCGTCATTAACTGTTTCTCCCGTACGAATTCCGGTAACA
>JBEPWX010000043.1:0-12524 GCA_041642235.1 Mariniphaga sp. | reverse complement strand
TGTAGAATAAATGATTTTGATATAATCTATTTAAAATATCAGAATACTTATTTTTAAATTGAAATTCTAAAATTTATTTCTAAGCATGCATAAAGCTGATGAGAACTACGATTTCTTTTTCTCCCAAATTACCATAATTCTTAACGGAGCATTATAGAATAGATTAACTGCCCGATCACATAACTTCCAGATTTTATAATTCAAATGCTTTAAAAGTACATGCAGGCGTAAATGAATTAGTATTTTATTTATAAAAGTCTGATAACTAATGCTGTTTAAATCTTTACCGGAATAAAGTAATTTTAGAGAATTTTCATCAAATGAATGCAGATGTGCATGAATTGGTGTTGGATTATTACAATGAATGCAGAGTGAATACTGTATTTTTTCTTTATAAGGTGTTGTGACTATTAATTTTCCTCCAGGTTTTAAAACCTGGAACAGGTTTTTAACAAATGTGGCTGGGTTATATACATGTTCAATAATTTCTGAAGCAATTATATAGTCAAAGGAATTTTCTTTAAAAGGCAGAGAAAATGCATCGGCTACTACTGCATGGTGTTTTTCGAAAGGATGTAGTTTTAAGGCTTTGGAAGTATTAAGAAGTGAAATATCCATAGAAATTACTTCGTACCCTTGAGGACAAAATGATTCTGCTACCCAGGCTTTTCCGCATCCAACATCCAGGATTATTCCTTTTTTCCCCGAAATTTGGGTAGCGATAGTTTCTCTTACTCTTTTGTCGCTATGTTCTGTTCCCTTGTCTCGTTCTGCAAAATAATCTGATGCATATGCGTCCTTTTCATAATGGTCGATATAATTAAATGATGTATTTAGTTTTTGATGTATTTCGGCCTTTGTTTCTAGGGTTTGTTTATCCTCAGGGAGGAATACCGGCACATTATCGGTAACAACATATTTTTGAGAACAATTTTCACATAATAACTCATTTCCTTCATTTATGAAAGTTAACTTAGAAGTGTTGCAGCGAATACATTTTAAAAATTCAGTAAATGTTTTATTTCTCATTTTTTGAACAACGACTTAATACATAACATAGAAAACTACCAAAGTTATCAAAGAATATAAAGTAAGAACTTTTATGGGAATATATTCTTTTGGAAAAATACCAAGAACTCTTAGGTTGTAAATCAACCAAATTATTTTTTGAACAGCAAAAGCAATTACAGTAGCGAATGCAACACCTGCTATGCCCCAATTTTTTATGAAAATTATACTTAGAGATACATTTACAATGAATTCTGCAAAAGAAGCATACATAATTATATTGGTTTTTTTCAGACCTAATATAATTGTATGAGGAAACACCAGCCTACTTATAATCAAAAGCAAATAGATATTAAATATTACAGCACTTTCAGCAAAGTTTGGATTAAATATTCTTGGATAAAGCCAGTAGCTGAAGATTAAGAAAAAGATGGTAACAGGGAACAGCATGTGCATTAATTTGGCTGATCTTATTCGAAGGTTAGCAAGGGCAGTATTTATTTTTTCTTTTTGCGAAAAATCAGAAATCATGGCATTACTTAAGGCATTAGACATTAACAATACAAGTGGAAATTCCTTTGCTCCATAACGGAATATGGCAAAAGTGGCAGAATCGAAATTTTTAAGTACCAGATATCCATCGATGTAACTGGCAGAACTACCTATCAATGTACTGAAAATTAAAGGATAGGCATAGTGTATGTGTTCTTTTAAAAATTCTGGAGAGATAAAAATATTTGCATATTTTTTCAAAAGAAACAGCAACCAACTGTACCTTATTATTGAAATGATTACTAAACCCATTATTGCCAGTTCCATACCAAGATTAAGGACTGCTGGCATTGAAACAAGTAAAAATTGTGCAGAAAAGGTAATTGCCCCGTACTTTAGAATTAAATCTGGTTTATTTTTTAGCAGATATATATATTCGATTAAATAGGATGGACTGCTAAAAAAAATATAAATCAAAATAAATTTAAAATAGGGAATCGTGCCTGAGTCGGTAAATGTGTTTGAAAGAATATCTTTGAAAATTAACAAAATAATAATCGTCAAAGTGCTCAATATACTAATCAGTACAAATGCATTAAAGAGTTCAGTTGATTTTTCCCCTGAAGATTTAAAGGTTGAATTATTTTTGTATAGGGGTAGAAAAGATTGGATAAGGCCGTTAATCCAGAATGAACAAAAAAGCGCAGTGATATATAAAAAAAATTCATAATTGCCAATTGACTCAGTCGTAAAGTGGCTTTTGGCAAATACAATGCTGATCAGCAGCATTGTGCCAAAACGAAGCAATTGGAATAGCTGAAGCCCCGAAATATTATTGATGTATTTTTGTATAAACAATACTTAGTTTAAATACCGTTAGGGCAAATTTAATCTTTTCATCCAGATATCTCAAAAGCTGCATTTATACTAATTTTGCACAAACAGATATATTGATATGAATTTTTTACTTGATAAACCTGAAACAGAAAGGGAATTTCAACTTTTGCTAGGGCAAATAAAAGCACGCAAGAATGGAGATGTTGCTGCTTCAATGAAAAGACAGGGAATTGATTATAAGGTGAATTGGGGTGTTTCGGTGGTGGAGTTACGTGAACTGGCACGCAGCTTCAACTCAAATCATCTGCTTGCATTGAAACTATGGAACAAGCAGTGGCGCGAAAGCATGATTCTGGCCACTCTGTTGGATGTGCCTTCGGAAGTAACTGAAGAGCAGATGGATTTCTGGACGAAGAGTTTTGAAAATATTGAAATAGCTGAGCAGGCATCCGCTAATTTATGGATAAAAACAAAGTTTGCTTTTATTAAGGCTCTTGAATGGAGCCGTGGAAAGAAACATATTGTTCGTTTCACCGGAATTCATTTAATGGGTCGGTTAGCTTTAACCCAAAAGAATGCCCTTGATGAAATGTTTGAGCCTTTTTTCGAAGAGTTGGCTGTGTTAGGCAGAGATCCTCGTCTAAATGCAGTTATTTATCGTACAGTTCTTGCACTAGGTGCACGTTCTGCAATGCTCCATAATCTTTCATTAGAGCTGGCAAAAATTTTTCTGTTGGCCGAACAGGAAGATGCAAGGAAGCTTGGTGAAGCGCTTATGGAAGAACTTTCTGATAATAGTTATTCATTTTTCATTAAATAAACCGATATTCAAATGACAAAAAAAATCATAAAATACTTTGTGCAAGGTATCCTGCTGGTGGCACCTGTAGCAATAGTGGTTTATATTTTATACGCCTTATTTATTATGGTTGATGGCTGGTTAAATAACCATCTAAAGCTGATAATTGGCTCCGCAGTGCCAGGACTTGGAATTTTAATACTATTTATTTCTCTCACCTTTCTGGGTTTTTTGGGACAAACTGCAGTAGTTAAACCACTGAAAAGAACTGCCGGGAAACTTTTAAGGAAAATCCCTTTTTTCCATCTCCTGTACTCCTCCATCAGTGATTTATTTTCAGCATTCATGGGAAAGGAGAAGAAATTCAATACTCCTGTGAAAGTTTTGTTTAACAAAGAAAACAATCTTTGGAAATTAGGTTTTATAACCAAACAAACAATGATAGAAATAGGAAATGTTGAATTGGCAGCAGTTTATTTTCCTCATTCCTATAATTTCTCAGGCGAATTGTACCTGTTGCCGGCAACACGGATACATCTTATTGATATTTCTTCAGCTGAAGTGATGAAATTTATAGTTTCAGGAGGCGTTACCAGGTTTGGGAATAATGAATCATCTACAGACTTAAAGAATGGAAATGAGAAATAAAAGAAGAGATTATAAACTGCCGCCATTTGGTGCTGTCATTTTTGATATGGATGGTGTATTGGTGAATACAGAACCTATATATGTGGAGGTGGAGCAAAACAATTTCAGGAAGCTTGGTTTGACCATATTGGAAGATGAACATAAGACCTATCAGGGAACAGCAACCGATCGCATGTGGCAAGTGTTAAAAGAGAAATATGAGATTGAGCAGACGGTGGAGGAACTGGTTCAAATGACGAATTCACTAATAACTCCCTATTTTATGTCATTACAATCAATTGAAATCATGCCCGGTGTTGAATTATTGATTAAAAATTTAAAAGAAAAAAAAATACCATTGGCATTGGCTTCATCATCTTATCCTGATGTGATTGAAATCATTCTTCAGAAAACAGGATTGAAAGATTATTTTGATGCAGTTATTGATAGTCAAATGGTAGGTGTCAGTAAGCCCGATCCGGATATCTTTCTGCTGGCTGCCCAACATCTGGGTGTTTTGCCAGAAAGATGTATCGTTATTGAAGATTCTGCAAATGGAATAAAAGCCGCCAAATCGGCTGGTATGTTCTGCATTGCATACGCAGGGCCAGGAACTGAATTACAGGATCAGAGCCAGGCTGATATAATAATTACTGATTTTAAGGAGTTGTTAAACAGTTTCCCATTGAAATAAAAATTCAATTAGAGGTTTAAAGTTAAATTTTTAGATTTAAAGCATTACTTATTTGTCTCAAAATATTCATCAGCAAATTTGATAAACTGTTGCCAGTCATAAGGGGTCATATTGTGCTTGCCTTCCCGGTTATGAAAGCCTACTTGCTGGCTGATAATTTGTTCGTTAACTTGGGGCATCTCTGATGGAAGATTAGCATTTATTTCATATAGCTCAAATACAGGTTGTGCCTCTTTTAATGCCAGATATTGTCCTTTTGGATCGGCCCATAAGTCTTCGGCTGCACTTGCTACATATACAGCTCTTGGAGCTATAAGGGCTATGAGCATATGTTGATCTACCGGAAGCTTGTCCTCATTCCCGGCATATTTCCTGTAATTGGGGGTGAACCAATAGGGAAAGCTTTTTGTAATGCGTTCTACAGTTTCTCCAAAATTTCTTCGGGAAAGTGCTGCGCCTGAATTTCCTGATTCGTTTGAAATAGTAATGGCTACACGTTCATCCTGTGCTCCAAGCCAAAGCGATGCCTTCCCTCCGCGTGAATGTCCAACCGAAATCACTTTTGTTGCATC
This sequence comes from Mariniphaga sp., assembly GCA_041642235.1. Taxonomy (GTDB): domain Bacteria; phylum Bacteroidota; class Bacteroidia; order Bacteroidales; family Prolixibacteraceae; genus Mariniphaga. The sequence goes on along the minus strand of JBEPWX010000043.1, from coordinate 7,495 downwards.
AACAGATTTATCTTGTTCGAAATAATCAATTGCACGGCTTGCACCCCATCCCCAGGCTCCCAATGCACGCATACCATTATTCATTTCAAGTTGCCCGGGATACAGTTGATTCAATATTCCCTCCGTAAACATTTCTTTATCATCCGGAGATACATCAGCAACATCAAATCCGGCAATTCCGTAACCAGCTTCAATTACTTGTTCTGCAGGCCAGAAACCATCCTTATTTTGACGAGTTACATCCATTGTTTTAATTCCTCGATGATTAATCACTAAAAATACAGGAACTGGATTTTTTTCCTTATTGGGCAGGAACATCAGCAGGTTCATTGTAAGTGATTTATTGTGTCGGGTAATAGTAATAGCTACCTCTTTCAAAGTTGCCTTCCCATTCATTGCTTCAGAGTCCTGATTCGTTATTTTAAACTGAATGTCATCGAAATCTTGAGGAACCTGACCATAAACATGTTCTTCAAACAGATCCAGAATCTCAGGCCTTCGGATTTTTTCCCATTGGCGGGATGTAGTAATTTTTTTCCCTTCCTGGGAAGTTAATAGTTCAGGCAGCTTGTAAGTACCTGCTTTAGCCTCCTCATAATTTTGTGCATGAACAGAATAAAGGCCAATAAGGGAAATTAAAATGACAGTGAGAAATTTACAGTATTTCATAATCAGTGAATTAAATAATATCCAAAGGATTTTTTAAAAATAGCATTAAATTATATTCTTAAAAAAATATTCCGATAATAAAGATAATAAAGTCAAAGTCATTCAATTACAATAGGTCCAGTTATTAGGAATTAAAATATTGCCAGTAAAATAAAATTTTTAACTATAATCAGGAAATTAAATGCCAATATCCAAATGACTTTGTTAACGGGATAAACAGGTGATAAGATGAGGTCAGTAATTATCAATATTGTACCCAAACCAGTTAGTAATCCTGTTTTTTTAAGTTGAGAAAATTTTGATGAGTGGAGGATTCTTCCGGCACAAGAACCAATTAATACAAGTAAGGAGACGAAAATAACAGAATAATGTTCAACCGATTGTAGGTAGCACCCGATAATCTTCCGGGAAGAAAGTTCTGGTCGACCTATGCATTTATTTCTCTCTCAGGGTCGAAATATCCGGCACAATAAAAGGTTACAGGCACAAAAAAATTGCAATATTGTAATAAATGGTGTAATAAAAAGCAGTCATAACACCTGTGTTTATATTTTATTAGTTTGCAGTACTACAGTAGTTCCTATAAAATAAGCCACACCTAAATGACCACGGCGGCAAAACGTATGTCAGCAAATCCATGTTGCAGTGTGCCATTATGAAGAATTCCCCAAAAGAACAGGATAAATGTCAAATCCACGCAGGATATCCAGTGATTGAAGTCGTTCACTTTTATTAAAATTCTTTTTATTTGTTTTATTCATTGATAGCGCTGACAGAACTTATTGCCTTAATTTGTATAGAATTTATCAGCGAGCCATTCATACATGGTTTCTCTCATTTCTGGTGAAAACCGGTTAATATCAAATGGTGAAAATAATATAAGGTTTTTGGGCAGCTTATAGAGATCATAAATTTTTCTGCTCATGGTCACACAATCTTCAATATCTTCAGCATGACTATCCTTGTTTTCCTCCGGGGCAATAACCAATACCGGACGCGGTGCAATGCAGCTCAAGATTTCATTGAAGTCAACAGGAATGTGAGCTTCGTTATCAACGAAGAAACCCAGCCTGGGTTGCAAACCATGCAAGTGAGAAAATGTAGTTATCCCTTCTGTTCCTCTGTCAAGTGTGTTGGTCCTCATTGGAGTAAAACCGGCGACTGATACCACACCTGCAATGCGTTCGTCGGTAGCGGCCGTATACAATCCTACTGTTGCTCCCAATGAATATCCGGCTACAATAATTCTGTCGGAGTCGATAAAATCAAGATTTGTCAATGCATCAACTGCACCTTTTGTATCGGTTACCATTTTACCGAGTTTAGACCAATTTGGATATCTTTCATAAAATCTTGTGGCTTCTTCAATGCGATTACCGAAACCAATCATATCATAAGTAAAAACAGCAAATCCCTGTTTCGTAAGTGAATGCAGAAGTTCCTCTACCCGATGGTAGGAGTTAAAACCTTTGGAGTAATCGTATTCATGTAAATAAATTACTGCTGGCAGGTTATTGCCTTTAATTTTTCCTGTACGGTTAGTGGGATAATAAAGATAACCAAACAATTGATCTCCAAAGCCATTATAAGGGCTTACAGGCATCACCCCCATATCCTCATTTCCTTTTGGCCTTGAAAGAAAAGTACCGAAACTGGCTTCCCCTCTTCCTGCTTTATTCAAACTTCCGGGACCAGGATTGGTAACACCTGCAGGTTCATCACCCAACAGCCAGCTTATTTGTTGTAAAATTTTGCTTTTTTTGGACTCCCAATCTACAAGCGATTTAGCTTGTATTTCATTAGTCGTGATTTCAGGATAGGATGAGGTATTCACCTTTTCACCGCTGCGTTTCATCCATTCTTCAAACGAATAGTTGGTATACAGCCGGTTCTCGGGCTTGTTTTTACTCCGGTTAAAAATAAAGTCAAAAAAGTCGATGTAATCTTCCATATCGCGGGCACTAACTCCATGTTCACCGTAACGGGTTCGTATGGCCAGATTATTTTTAGCTTCCAGAAAATCATATACCTTACTGCTGGCATGAAATGCCTGTTCAATACCCCATAAGTTGTTTGCCCCTTCAGTCAGAGCGGTGCTAAGCATCAGTCCGCGAGGTGCAATTAAAGCCATAAATGAATTCTGATCAACCGGAAGTTTATGTTCTCTTCCTATAAAAAACCGAAGACGGGGGTGTAGCCATGAGGGCCTGGCACTTGAAAGCAGGGCAATATCTTCAATGTCGAAGTTTTGAGATGTATATCTCCATGGGATGCCAGCACCTGAACATCCGCTGCTGGGTATACAGGCGGTAATCCGGTCATCGAAAGCTGCTGCCATTATCGATGTTTTCCCATTTCGTGAATGACCTGTTAATGCAATTTTTTCCCTGTCAACTTCAGGAAGGGTAAACAGATAATCAATAGCCCTGGATGCTCCCCACGCCCGGCGCATTAATCGGGTAAAATCATATTCCCCTGCCCATATCTCTGAATAATTTTCAGTATCATCTTTTGAATCAGCGCCAGCATATATACAGCCGATATATCCGCGTCTGACTGCCACCTGTGCCCATTCCCGATGGTTCCATTGAGTGAGAAAAACAGGAAACGGTCCTTCCCCCGGCGGGATCATTACCTCCATGGTTAATTTGGCTTTATTTTCCGGGCCAAAAGTAAGTTCAACCAGTTGCAGTTGCACCTGGCCATCCATTTTTTCATGGAGAATTTTAGCTTTCAGATTATTTGGAGAAGGTGGAAAGGTTCCGGTAATGTAATGTTGAAGCTGTTTTTTCATCCATTCCCTTTTATCCTGCCATTGATCCATGTTCTTTACCGGCGTATTCTTACCTCCTTCATCGATAAGGAGTGGGTTAGGCAGGAAAGGCAATGAAGGCATCGTATCAAAATCGGGGGGCAATTCTCCTGTTCGTTTCAGCCAGTCGGAAAAAGTGCGGTCCAAAAAAGAAACCCTACCTCTATCATCAAATGTACTGTTTTCATTTAACCTGTCGGGTGGTAACACTTTCATGATTAATTCCAGGTTGTTTTTTTGTTTTTCCTTTTTGCTGTTTTCTTGCTGCCTCTGATTTTTGTTTGTATAATTAAAGGATAGTATGCTTGTAAAGCATAGCAAGATAATTACCATTTTCCCGGCGGAAATGAAAATCTTTTTGTTCATGTTATTAAAATTGTAAGTTTCTAATGGTATAACATGGAATTCGCATGGGGATTTTAATAATTCCCGGTTGGTATGTATTACTACTCATGCTCATTTCATGCTGGGTTATTTAATTTTTGATGCTGAATCCTCATCCAGATATAAAATAGCATTGGAATGTGTTCTTAAAATAGTTGCAGGACAATCGGTTGTTATTTCTGCATTCAAAGTGTTATACACTGCCTCAGCTTTTCTCAGTTCGGGAGCTGCACAACTGATTGCTTTACTATTCATAATTGCCGGAATGGTAAGTGTAATCGCATGAGTAGGGACATCACTAAAGGTGGGAAACCAGCCCTCACCCAGCTGTTGTTTCCGGGCGGCTTTATCAAGTTCAACAACCTTTACAAGATGACGATCATTAAAATCAGCTACAGGTGGATCATTGAAAGCAATATGTCCATTTTCACCAATTCCAATGCAAGCCACATCAATAGGATGCTCCTGGAGCAATTTTTCATAACGGGCAACTTCAGCATCCGTTTCAGGGGCATTACCAATTATATAATAAACCTGCTTTGGTTGAACATTTTCAAGAATCCTTTCCTTTAAGTATTTGCGAAAGCTGGCAGGATGTGTTTCAGGTAGTCCTAAATATTCATCGAGGTGAAAAACATTAATTTTTTTCCAGTCGACAGAATATTGCTGCAGATGATCCAGAAACTGAAACTGTGAAGCACCTGTAGCTAAAATAATATTTGCATATCCCTTTTGAGTTATAGCCGTACTTAGTAATTCTGCTACATTTTTTGCAGCTGCTGCTCCAAGTATATCAGCATTATTAAAGATCTTCACCTTTAGCTTGCCTTTTTGTAATTCGGTACTTTTCATTTTCTTTTTATTTTAGTTGTGGAAAACAGTCGAATACAAATTTTTTGAAATTGTAAGTGTAAAGTTCTGCTTTTTTTATTTATGGTCTTTTACTACAGCATGTATGAAAACTCAATAGATCGTAAACCTTACATAAGTAATTCTGTGATGGCGAAATATGTTGTCATTAAAGAGAATAATACCACAGCCCATACACCAATATTTTCTCTAAGATTGGCTTTATGAGTCCCCATTAATTTTGGACGGTTCATAAGCATTAGAACAGGAATAGCTACTGCCGGCAGGATAATTGCCTGGAAAGCCTGTGAAAATACCATCAGTGCCGGGGGACGTTGTTCTAAAAAAATAGTACCAAAAGCAAAGAGCATGGCACCAAAAATGAGCCAACGTGACTGTGTTGAATGAATATTACGTGGCTTACCGGTGAAATCGGAAACAAGCCAGGGTGCAATCAATACAATCGGGAAGATGGTTGAAAGGCCGGCTCCAACAATTCCCAGAATCAGGATAAAAGCTGCAACATTTCCTCCTATAGGTTCAAACAGCTGAATCATTTCCACTGTGTTATCAAGTTTCAGCCCCATCACATGCAGGGTTCCGGCAGCCACAGCCATAATTACCCCACTAAGGAGTAACATCATGGTAGCCGATACTGCTGCGTCTTTTTTCTCTTCTTTAAGATTATTTATACCCCAGCCTTTTTCAGCGACTACAGTGCTTCGCATTATAAATACTGCTGCCGAACAAGTGGTTCCGGCAATAGCAGCCACCAGTCCCATTGCTCCGGGTGTATCGGGTATTCCCGGAATCAGCCCCTGTGCTATAACCGAAAAATCTGGCTGGACCATAAAAAACACCACAACGAAAGAAAGACCCATAAATATTACAAATACAGTGAGTACCTTTTCGAATGTTTTATATTGTCCTAACCATAAGAGTGCGTACAAGCCTGCAGCCAATACCAGGATTATCCATCCACGGCCTACTATTCGTTCGTTAAAAAGTAAACGGATTGCTTCCTGTACCAGGTCGGCAACAATGCCCATTACCCCCATTAGTGCAAGAAGTTCCCCAATAATTAAGGCCAATAGTATGTACATGGCCAATATCCAGCCATACTTGAATTCATGCTTGATATTAGTTAGCGCTGTTTTCCCTGAAACTAAAGTCAGTTTTCCGTAAGCGACCATTAGAATAAAAGTGAAGATGCACGATAATACCAATGCCCAGAACAGTTCCATGCCATGTTCAGCACCCGTTTTGGCCATGGTAGTTACACTCCCGGTACCAATGTTGTATCCTATGAGAAACAGCCCAGGGCCTACTGCAGCAAGGGCTATGATTATTTTTTTATAAATTCGTGACATAAAATTTGGTATAATTTAGTTAAGCCGAGAAATGATTATATTGGAATAATGTTTTTTAATACTAAAGGTTTAAATACCGCTTGCTTAGAACTTTAGCTTGCTAATGTTTACTTTATTTTTCAAAAACCAATTCACCTTTCACCCAGGTTTTCCGGATATTCACCTGGAAATTGTCCAGAGTAAACAGCACCAGGTCGGCACGTTTTCCGGGTTCCAGTACGCCACGGTCAGTGAGGTTGTATAGTTTCGCCGGATTGGTACTGGCCATTTGAACGGCATCGGCAAGGGTGCAGCCGGTCACTTTCATAATATGGCCTACACCTTTTGTTATTGGTGATGCTGAACCGTAGAGTACATTTTGTGCCGGATAACGAAGCATACCATCATGGGTAAGTTCAATGGTTTCACCTGTAGATGTTTTGTATTCACCAGGTTCAAGTGCGGCATAGTGAGTTACATCGGAAGTGATGATGGTTTTATCTACACCTTTTACTTTATAGAAAACCTGTATTTCCTCGGGTAAAAGGTGAAAGCCATCGCCTATAATGCTGATGTGCATACGATCATCAGCCAACTGAGACCAGAATGGATTTTTGTGTCTGTTTATCATATTGGCAGCTCCGTTACCCAGATGAGTAGCAATTTTTGCTCCTTTGTTAATGGCGGCTGTTACCGTTTCCATATCTGCATTATGATGGCCCAAAGCAACCACAATTCCTTCCCTGCTACATTTCGAAATGAAATCCAATGCTCCTTCCATTTCGGGTGCAAGTGTTATTTGCAGGATATTTTTTCCGGATGCTTCATAAAAATTCATGAATTCATTCCAATCGGGAAGTTTTACAAATTGTTTAGGATGGGCCCCGCGATATCCGTCTTCCGGATTAATGTAAGGACCTTCAAGATGGAATCCCGGAATGGACCCCAAAAGGCTTTTATTGTCAACTGCTTTTGAAAGAATTTCAAAATTCCGGGTTAATACGCTGGAGCTGTTAGTGGTTAATGTTGGAAGATAAGTGGTGACCCCTTTTACCCACAATTCACGGGTGGCCTTTTCAATGCCTTCAGCCGTGAGATCACTTTCTCCAAAAGCAAAAGACACAGCTGCTGCCGCCAGCAGAAGATAAATAATGGCACTTTTGAACTGATCGATCAATAATTGCCATATACTTTTTTCCTTCTTTTCCTTTAATCTATTAGGACCATATTCCTTGAGCTTTTCTGCTGCTTTATTATCTGACAGACCATTATTTATGTCTGTATCAAGCTTTCTTGCTACTTCTTCAATATTTAATGCGTAGGGTTTTATTCTATTCATTTAAATAATAATTTGAAAATTTTACTGTAAGCAATGGCCGGAGATTTCCCTGCCAAACGGAAATTTTCAGGTTAACCTTTAATTACCTTATTT
>JBEPWX010000042.1:0-12624 GCA_041642235.1 Mariniphaga sp. | reverse complement strand
ATGAAAAAAACATTCATCATTCTGCTGTTTCTTCAGCCCGTTTTTATTTTTAGTCAAAATTATCAAACTGTTTCAACCGGTGTAACCCGCTATTATCAGCCGGAAAATAAAATTTCAAATCCTATTATCTATATTATCCAAAAGGTGGCTTCCACCTCCTTTTTGAATTGTGTGCCATACCTGGAAATGACTTGGTGGTGAAAGTCTCCTATGGAGGTTTGTAGTTGCCAATCATTAACCAGGAACAAGGTGTGCCATTTGGCAAAAGTGGAATCTTCAATTTTAAAAGAATTCACCATTCAGTTTGAGCAGAAACTATCCATTCCTGTTTTCCGTTTTTTAAACAAGCCTTAAATATTTTAACGTATTCATTTGTTTGTCTGTGTATCTTAAATATTAAGTTTATAGTATGTATACACAGTACTGAAAACGGATTGAGTCCATGAAAATTTATAGAAGGAAAAAAAACATTCTTTTGAATACTTTTTTGTCTTTATTTCTATAGATTTGTTGTAACTTGTTTATACATTTGAATTAAAATCTGTTCTTTTTTATTTATGGTTTTGAATGAACAGCTTAATAATCTAAAAATTCTAAAAAGAGCACACCAACTACTTATCTTAAATGTCATGAGATTAACGTAGAACAAGGAGGATTTTTCTATCCAGCCGGAAAGATCGTTTTCCTTCAATTGTGGACAATTATTTGTGAATACAATTAAATTTTTTCATCATGAAAACAAGCACATTTATCTTTTTAGCAGTATTTTCTTTCATCAGCATGAGCCATGGACAAACATTTAAATCGGATGACATCAATATCCTCTACGAGGAATATGTTTTACCTAATGGATTGAGGTTAATTGTACATGAAGATCATAAAGCACCTATTGTCGCTGTAAATATTTGGTATCATGTAGGCTCAAAAAACGAAAAAGAAGGCAAAAGCGGCTTTGCACATTTGTTTGAGCATTTAATGTTTAATGGCAGTGAAAATTACAACGATGACTATTTTCAGGCACTTGAACGAATAGGTGCTACGGGGATGAATGGCACAACCAACCATGATCGAACCAACTATTTTCAAAATGTACCTGCCGCGGGTTTAGACCAGGTGCTTTTTTTGGAGTCAGACCGAATGGGGCATTTATTGGCAGCTATTGATTCCGCCAAATTGGACGAACAAAGAGGAGTGGTTCAGAATGAAAAGCGGCAAAGAGAAAACCAACCTTATGGAAGAGAGTATGAGTTGTCCACAGAAAATATTTATCCTGAAGGCCATCCTTACAGTTGGACAGTAATTGGCTCAATGGAAGATCTTGATGCAGCCTCTTTAGGAGATGTGCAGGATTGGTTTAAAACTTACTATGGTCCCAATAATGCAGTCCTGGTAATTGCAGGAGATGTAAATCCAGACGAGGTGTATGAAAAAGTGAAAAAATACTTCGGTCATATACCTCCAGGTCCAACCCTATCGAAACCACAGGTATGGGTTGCAAGAAGAACCGAAGACACCCGGTTTACTTATGAGGACAGAGTTCCTGAAGCAAGAATTCAGCAAGCATGGAATGTGCCGGAATGGGGAGACAAAGAAGCAATATATTTACGGCTGGCAAGTAACATTCTTTCCGATGGTAAAAATTCAAGACTATATAAAAAACTTCAATATGAAGAGCAGGTAGCATCTTATGTTAATTCCTATGTTTACGAAAAAGAAATTGGCAGTAATTTCATTGTTGTCGCCAATGTTAAACCCGGAGAATCGGTTAATGAAGTTGAAAATAAAGTAAACGGAATTTTGACAACATTTTTACATGAAGGTCCTACTGAAGAAGAGCTTCAAAGAATTAAACTGGACTATTTTGCCAACTTTATTAAAGGATTGGAAAGGATAGGAGGATTTGGCGGTAAATCGGATATCCTGGCTGAAAATGCGGTATATGCCAATGATCCGGAATTTTATAAAAAGAGGCTTGATATCATTAATGCTGCAACTACTGAAGATATTAAAAGTGCAGCAAACAAGTGGCTGTCGTCAGGTAAGTTTACATTAATATGTAACCCATTTCCAACATATTCTGCTTCAGAGGAAGGGGTAGACAGAAGTAAATTACCGGAGTTAGGCAAAATTGGTTCTGTGCCTTTTCCCGATATTCAAAATACTACACTTAAAAATGGACTGGAAGTTGTTTTAGCACAAAGAAAGGATGTTCCTTCAGTAGTAATGAACTTATTGATTAATGCCGGTTATTCTTCCGATCAGTTTGGAAAACCAGGAACAGCCGCTTTGGCCATGAACCTCATGAAGGAAGGCACCAATACATTGAATTCTCTTGAAATCGACAAAAAACTTCAAATGTTGGGAGCTTCCATTTCTACATATTCTGATCTGGATCTATCCTATGTAAGCATGAGTACACTGAAACCCACTTTGGATGAAAGTTTAACTTTATTTGCCGATATCATTTTAAATCCTGGTTTTCCTGAAAAGGAAATTGACAGGTTAAAAGAAGAGCAAATCAACTCTATTAAAAGAGAAAAGGCTTCTCCAGTACAAATGGCTGTAAGAATTTTTCCTAAATTCCTTTATGGAGAGGGTCATGCCTATAGTTTACCTCTTACGGGTTCAGGATATGAAGAAACGGTTTCTTCCATGACAAGAAGTGATATTCAAAAATTTTATAATACCTGGATAAAGTCTGACAATACCACCCTAGTCGTAGTAGGAGATATACAACTGGCTGAGTTGGAACAAAAATTGGAGAATGTATTTAGGGGCTGGGAAAAAGGAGATGTACCAAACAAGAACATAACTGAAGTCACTTCTACTCAAAACAAAGTTCTCTACCTTTTGGATAAGCCCGAATCTCAACAATCAGTCATTATTGGTGGCCACCTGATAGAACCTTATGGTGAAGTTTCAGAAATAGCATTGGAAACAGCGAATAATGTGCTGGGTGGTAATTTTACCGCCAGAATAAACATGAATTTAAGAGAAGACAAGCATTGGTCTTATGGAGCCAGATCATTTATTGAAAATACCAAAGAGCAACGACCATATTTGGCTTATACTTCTGTTCAATCTGATAAGACAAAAGAGTCGATAGATGAAATTCATAAAGAGTTTAAGGATTTTATTAACGACAATCCAATTACCCAAAATGAATTTGAAAAGGTAAAAAACAATACAATACTGCAGTTACCTGGTCGTTGGGAAACCAATAATGCAGTTGCAAATTCAATAAATATGCTGGTGAGATTCGAACTTGAAAATAATTACTGGAAAACCTATGATCAAAAAGTTAAAGGATTGACCCTGCAAGAAGTTAGGGAGTTGAGCAAAAAAGTGATTAAACCTGAAAATTTCAAATGGGTTGTAGTAGGAGATAAAGCAAAAGTACTGCCTCAATTCAAGAACAGTGGTTTTGAAATCGTACTTGTAGATCCTGATGGAAATATAATGAGCGAAATTTCTCAGACAGAAAGTGCAAAATAAAATACTTTGTTAACGATCCGTTGCTGGCGAACAAGGATGAAATTCCGGATACATTGCTTATCAACGACAAACCGAATGTAACTTTCGACTGGAGCATGATAAAACTTGCCGACCGGCCGTACGACATTCGCGTTGTTTCCCATTGTTCCGATTTTTCTGAAAACGAATCTGAAATTGTAACCGGTATCCTCGACGGACAGCGGCCACAGGTTTTTGGTACGCCACAACCTGCCGATGGCATTCTGAGTGCTGATGATGATATCAGCATCAGGTTTAACGAACTTATTGAAGCAGGTTTGCTTAACCAGTTTAACTTCGATGTAAAAGGCACAATGAATTATTACAGGTTAAAACACGAAACCTGTTTGCGGTTTAACGGGAAAACTGATTATGCGGTAATCCCTGAAGGAGTCTCGTTTAACAGCAAATCATTTACCATCGAATTCTGGATTAAACCTGATGAATACAAAAATTCAGTAATTCTGTCGCAGGGGAACAGCCCGAAAACAAGCATTCAGATTGGTTTGAGCGATGAGTATGAAACCTGGTTTATAATTGGAGATAGTGTTTTTAATGCGCCTCTACAGTTTACTTCCGTTATTCCGTCTGATGCATGGCAGCATATGGCCTATGTTTATGATTATGAAACCGGCGACGTTTTTATATATCAGAATGACAAAGTAATACTGGAAGAACGCGGTACAAGCATTCCCATTAACAATACAGGGAAAATCTATATCGGTAAATCATCTGAATCAGGTGGAGAATTTTTTGCCGGAAGTATATATGAATTGCGTATCTGGTCGAAATTTCTTTCACTGGATGATGTTTATGCCAATCAGTACACTGCTTTGACAGGCAGTGAAATGGGACTTTATGGCTACTGGCCTCTTGACGAGGCTTTTGGTGAACTTGCGGCTGATAAGGCTGCTTACCGGCATATGGAAATTTTTGTACCATGGGAGTCTATCCGGGAGGGTTGGCCTGGGATTTTTCCGGAAATAACTGCTTCGAATTTTTTACCGGGTATTTTGCAATCATCCCTGAAATGGATTATACCCTCGAGTTTTGGTTTAAAGACAACAATCCTTCCGATACCGTTTGTCTGTTCTCGAATCAAAAAGGCGACGGAAGAGAAGGGGATAAACTTCTGGAAAAAACGTTAGCTGTTTATGCCACACCCGATGGTAAAATATGGATTGCCAGTAAAGGCAATACATTTGAAGCGGTAACCACGAATTATTTCGATAACTCATGGCACCATTTTGCCCTGGTTGTCCGTCGACGGGGAAATGTAACCGCATTTATCGATGGCCAGCCGCAAAACGAAAAAATAAATACGTTAATGGGTGGAATCGCCGGGGACAAAATGGTTCTTGGTGCACGCAAATGGAGTAATATCAGCGGGTCGGGTGATAACTGATCTTATTCGGGAAAACTGGATGAGTTCAGACTTTGGAACCTGGCCCGGACAACCAGTCAGATTCGTATGGATATGAATTCGAAATTAGCCGGAAATGAAGTTGGTTTAATGGTATATTTTCCATTTGAAGGTTATTACGAGGACAATCTTGGTGTTATGCATCAAAATCAAACACTCAGGAATTTTAATGCTGACCTGAACGCAAAAGATGCAGTAATCTGTGTTGGCAATGCCTTTACCACCGATGCCCCAAACATGAAAGATGCAAGACCGGTTCAGGCAATTGCTTATGACTACGTGGCATCTGAAAATGCAATCATTATTAATCCCAAGGCACATCTTCTGCCGCAACTGGAAAAAAATAGTATCGAAATTACAGTTGACGGGATTGAGGATAAATACGGCAACAGGATGGCTTCTCCGGCTACTTGGACCGCTTATTTAAGCCGTAACCCCGTGCGTTGGGAAGATGAACGGCGTATGTTTACGAAAGAGGTTTATCAATCACTTGAATTTACTGCCACCATTAAAAACACCGGCGGGCAGCAAATCGGGTTTTCCATTACAAACCTTCCGGCATGGCTCACGGCATCACCGTCATCGGGTGTACTGAATCTGGAGTCAACCCGGGAGATACTATTTACGGTAAATCCTGCCATAAATGTCGGTGAATATAACCACGATATTATTTTGCGCACAGAAAACGGATTTGATGAGAGACTGCCGTTAGCTCTTAGGGTATATAAAAAGCCGCCAGACTGGAAGGTTAATCCTTCAGGAGCCGAGGCATCGATGAACATCGTTGGATGCATAATGATTGAAGGAATCTTATCAACCGATGTTCTCGACCTGGTGGCAGCATTTAAAAAGGGAACAGATTTAATCCGTGGTGTGAATAATGTGCGTTATATCCCTGAGTTTGATTCTTACCTTGTGTTTTTAAATGTTTTCGGAAACGTAGTCGGAGAAGAACTTGAATTCATGATATGGGATGCAAGCACCGGACAGATAACCGACGATGTATCTCCTGACAGTATTGTTTTTAAACCAAATGCGGTGTTGGGAACTACCCTCGAACCGGTTGTTTTTAAAGGGAACAATTTATTCAGGCAATACATCCCGCTTGCAAAAGGCTGGAACTGGGTATCGTTTAATAAAAAGGCATCGAACCAGAATAACCTGAATTCGTTTTTAGGGTCGCTGGAACCAGGTGAGGGAGATCAGATAAAATCGCAAATTAATTTTAATAATTTCCATAACGATTATGGTTGGATTTTAGGTAGTATTGATTCAATCGATAACCGGCGTATGTATCAGATCAAAATAAGCAATCCCGATACCATTATTTACAGCGGCAGGTATTTATATCCTGAAGAAGAACCAATAGAATTGGCTACAGGCTGGAACCACATTGGTTATTTGCCCGACCTGTCGATGGATATTAACGATGCACTGAGGTTGTATACCGCAGGTAATTCGGAAATTATTAAAAGCCAGTTTGCCTTCTCGATGTTTGATGACCGTGTCGGCTGGATAGAAACACTTGAAATGATGCAACCCGGAGTAGGGTATATGCTGAAAGTAAATAAAGAAGCTGTGCTTGATTATCCGAAGAGCACTGTTTTTAAAGGCGCAAATATTCCTTTCTATAGTTCACCGGTCAGTTATCCCCTGGAATAGTAAATGAAATTACTGTAAATAAATTTAAACCCGGCATTTATTTTATTAGGATACATCAGGGAGAAAATAAAATGATACGTAAAATTGTAAAGAAATGAAAACAGAGCCGGGGACAAAACCCCGGCTTTTTCAAGATTTTTTTGCGCAAGGATTTTATGAGCTTATTCAATGGTACCTAAGACTAAAACAGTACATTACATATTGCATAAAAAATCCGGGCGATCAGCAAAATACTGTGTTTTGTATGCTTTGGGATGAAGAAAATTTGTATGTCTTTTTTAAAAGATCAACATCCACAATCTTTCCTGTGACATCGGAAAAGGCGTATATCAGCCGAATTGGTATGGCTTACCCGAATTTGTTGAATAACCTTAGATTGTTAATCATCGACTGAAAAAATATGGCCATTAATCTTTACATTGTCAAAGGTTACATTTTTTATATTTTCTGAAGTAAACCCGGTTTCGACCTTATGAATGATTATGTCTTTCAATACAACTCTGTTCACCGGTTTTTCAGCAGTACCCTTAATATAAATCCCTGTTCCCGCTTCCCTGGCTTCGATGTTTTCGATGTGAATATTTTCAAAGCTCGGGGGGAAACCTATACCCTCGTTTTTATAGTCCGAATCAATCCGAATAACCGTACTTGTTTTTCCAAACGTAACATTTCGAATAAAAATATTTGATATTTTCCCTCCACGGTCTTTATTGGATTTCAAATAAATTCCATTTCTCACGTTGCCATTAGAACTACAATCTTCGACAAAAATGTTGTTCACACCACCCGACATCTCGCTACCAATGGCAAGGGCATTGTGACCCTTGAACTGGCAATTTCGAACCACTATATTCTGTGAAGGCTGTTGGAGTAATCGTCCCTCACGGTCCCGGCCTGCTTTGATTGCTATATTATCGTCATTGTTATTGAACAACACATTCTCGATAAGTACATCTTCGCAAGATTCGGGATCAATCCCATCGTTGTTAAGTTGCTGTGCATTGAAAACCAAACCTCTTACTGTGATATTCTTAGAGTAGATCAGATGGATGCACCAAAAGGGAGAATCGAGTATAGTTATATCTTCCACCAAAACATTTTCACATTTATAGAACTGTATCAGGTGAGGACGCAGGAAATGTCCTTTCCCGAATATCCTTTCTTCAAGAGGTACACCATCGTTATTCATTTTGCGCAAACGTTTTTGATCGCCTCGCTGTAGCTTTTGCCATTGGTTGAACACACCGCCGGAAGAACCATCAATAATACCTTTCCCGGTAATCGCGACGTTTGTTTTTTGATACGCATATATAAAGGGAGAGTAATTGTAAAGTCGGGTGCCTTCCCAACTGGTAGGTACAACAGGAAGATAATCATCCGGGTCATGACTAAAAGTAAGGTATGCACCGGAAGAAAGGTGAAGGTTGATATTACTTTGAAGATGGATCGGGCCTTTACACAAGTAGCGTCCCGGAGGCAAAACAACACTTCCTCCATTAGCTAAGGCACATGCTTCGATGGCTTTATCAATGGCCGGCTTACTGTTGCTAACTCCGTCGGCAATCGCTCCAAACTTCAGTACCGAAAATTCCCGGGAAGAAAACTCGGGTGGATTAATCCGTTCAAGTATAGCCGTTACGGCCTCCCAACTACTTTTGTCAGTGTCTGGTTGCCATTTCCAGGCCGTAAGCAGCAGAAAAAAGATAAGCAGGTATATTTGATTCATTTTTATCATGGCCAAAATATATATTTAATTTTTTTAGAAATAAAATAAAAATCAGAAAAAGCAATGTTAAATGTGGCAAATGCGGCCATTCTGCCCGCCAGGAGGAAGGGCATCTTCAGGCTGGGCCCGGATTGGAGGAACTCTTCAATTGCAAAGAAGAACCAGTAGATGTACTAAAAATGACTACAAATAAATAACCCCCCTCCACTTGTTCAAAAACCAACCCGCATCGATTGCAGGTATCCTCTAATGGTCTTTGATTGGTCTTTATCCTAACTGCGAAATTACCCATGGAAATTCATTATCTTATACTTTTATTTCCTGTTCCGTCCATATTTACTGGGTTTTTTAAAACTCCATAAAATTGATACAATTTCTACTGGTAAAAGTAACAGGCCACTTACAAATTTTATCCACCAATCTTGGAATATCAGCAATATCTGATTGGATAAACGGCCGGTGAATTCCATCCCGATCAATAGAAATTCCCGAAACGGACCAATTTAGACTATTCTTATTTGAAGATACAAACCGGCCTTCATTGCGCCTGTTTGCAAAAAGTACCTCTGATGGTGCCATAGTAATACAATTCATGACCAACTCTTTGGAAAAGCGGATTATCCAGGAATATTATGTGATCCATGAAAGATAAAGCCGCCATATAAAAGTAGCTTTCCCTCTATAGAAAATTCCATTGACAGAGGTGCAAAGTCGCTGTAAAGTGTATCTGTATATCCTTTATTTGAGTTGTTTTCATGTCTTGAATTGCAAATTTTTAAAATGGATTGTATCAACCTGATAATTATATGGATTGTCTTGTGAAATTATAAAGGTTTACTCATTTTATTTATAATATAATAAATAAATACTTTTTTATATTTTAATTAAATAAAATGCTTAACTTGAATGGGTAAATTTGTGAGTTAGTAGCTTTTATTAAGTAATAAATTATTTTAAAAAATAAAATTATGAAAACAAAAAGTTTATTGGCATTGGTTCTGCTTTTAGGGATTTTAATTACAGGATGTAATCAAAAAGAAAGAAAAACAGAAATTGAGGATGTGAAAATCGATCTTTTAAATGATGAATTTTCAGATGCAAAACAAGAGGTTAAACTAACTATGGATAGCATTTCTCAAAGTATAAAAGACAATGATATTGACAGATTAATATCATTCCATGCTTACGGCCCTAAGTTTACTGAATTCAAAAATGGAGAACCTAGAAATGATGGAGCAGAAAATGAAAAATTTGAAAGAGGTATTTTCGGCTCGGTCACTGAAGTTGTGAAACTTGACATGAATGATATGAAAGTAGATGTCTATGGTGACGTAGCCAATGTAACTCTTCACTCTGATTTTCATTTGAAATTTGGTGAAGAACTCGCAGTGGTGAACGACCAAATATCTTTGTTATTTCTTAAAACTAAAAATGGATGGAGGATAGTCCATGAACATCATTCACCCTTGAATAAGCAGGAAAAAGAATAACGTGCTCCAATAAATTGGACACTGAGCTGCCTGCAAGACCCAGCTATGAATACTACACCCGTCAGACTAATAGTATCTTTCAACGTTTATACGAATTAATTTTTACTTATTAAACTTAAGCTCTTTCTTGTGAGGAAACAGGAAATAATTAAAATATAAGGCAACAAAATGAAAAAAGGGGCGCTCAGCAGCTAACCCCAATGTTCAGACGTTTATGCATTGTAACAATTTTATTTTTTATTTGTTTTTATCTGGTGTTTCTCCTCCCCGCAGGTTTGATGAACTGAAATTCGATGATCTGAAGAAAAAGATAATCCGAACCCTTGAAAATGATGTCAAGAAAAAGAATGGAAATTTGTTCGCCGAGAGAAGAACCCCAAACCCATTAAGTACAGAAGAGAAATATACCGACTAAAGAACCTAAGGTAAACTTCCTATTAGATGCAGGAAGTTTGTTTTGAAAAAAACATTCTTTGTGATCGTCTTTGCCGGTCAACTTATGAGTGAATAAGATTGGTGGTAATTCCTACCATTCTGCAGAAAAATATGTAAATTCGAATATGGGAACATTATATACTTTCAAGTGTAATAAATGTAAATATTCTGTTCAAACCTCTGGTCAACTTGATTATGGTATGGTTGCAGTTACTGACTCATATATCTGTAATACATGCAAACGAATCGTAGATGTCCTTGTTGGGTTAGGAGGGGAGAAATTCACCAAAGATGAAATCCTGGTGAGAAAGAAGAGGATGATGAACTTGATGATTTCCAATTTTCATTTATGTACTGAATGTGGTTCTGATGATATCACAGAATGGGATATAACAAGTAAACCATGTCCGAAATGTGATGGTCTATATATTAAAATTTAGCAACACGTATCCTACGAGCTGATTAAACATTTTTAATTCAGTATTCAATCCCTTTCCGGGCTTCAATCCCTTTGGTATAATAATGTTTCACTTCTTTCAGTTCGGTAACCAGGTTGGCCATTTCAATCAGTTCCTGCGGAGCATAACGGCCGGTAATTACAATTTCGGTATGCGGGTTTTTCTTTTTCAGGATATCTAAAAATTCATTGATCGAAAAAAGTTGGTAGTAGAGCGCGATGGTGGCTTCATCCAAAACAATCACATCATATTTTCCTGATTTCAAAATGTCTGCCACTGCAGAAAGCCCATTACGGGCAGCCTCAATATCTGCTTCAGTGGGTTTTTCAATGATGAAACAACCCAACCCTTACTGTTTAATGGTTATACCCGGAACAAATTTTTGAATCGCCTCTATTTCAGAATAGGTTTTTCCTTTGATAAATTGAGCAAAAAATACCTTTTTACCAGCCCCTACGGCCCTTAAGGCCAAACCTAGTGCTGCCGTGGTTTTGCCTTTTCCGTTTCCGGTGTAAACGTGAATGTATCCTCTGGAAGTCATGGCTTCAAGTTTTACAGGATTTGCAGGCGATTGAAATTTTTAGAGTAAAAACCGACGGATATTCCTCCAGGTACGGCTTCAGTAACTGGTTCAGCAATTCCATCACATCCTCGTACTGACCGGTTAAAAGACTGCTCATTATTCCGCATTTAAGAGTGATTTTTTTACATTCGGCTAATTTCTCAATGAACTTTTCAACAGGCTTTTCATATTCATTCATTAAGGGATAGTAACCGATTTCAACTGTTATTTCCATGATTTCTTATTTTTATTTTTTTCACCGAAGCTGCAATAAACGCAGGCTCACCGGTTGATTGTTTTACTGTTCCGTCCAGCAAATCGAACTCAGGGGAGAAATAAACACCTGCCGAAATACGCGGGTTTCCGAAACGGTCTAGCATTTCTTTTATTTCTTCCGGTTTAAAAAAGTGTGCATGCTTAAAAACCGGATCGTTGTTTTTGTTTTTCCCCAGTTCCGAATTTGCATTCAGACAGCCCAGCACAAGTGTGCCTCCAGGTTCCAGCACGCGATCAATTTCGTTAAAAACCCCATTTAAATCATTAACAAATTCGAGCATGGTAATCGCGACAATCCCTGAAAAAGATACATCAGGAAAGGGTAGTCGGGCTGCGTCAGCTTGCAGAAACTGAACATTCTTCAATTGTTTTGAATGGGCAATTTTAAGCATGGCTTCTGAATTATCGACTGCTGTAACCTTAAATCCACAGTCGATGAAAAATTGTGTCCAATGCCCTGTCCCGCACCCCAATTCCAGCCATTTTCTTTCTGGTAAATCCTTCAAATGAACTAAAACAATTTCCTTTTCGATCTTATCTATAGTTTTCCCAGGTTCTGTTTGATAGTAGCTATCGTATTCAGAAGCAACTTCTGAATTGATAAAAATATTTTGGTTGTTTCTTGATGTCATAAAACATTGATTTATAGTAATAAATGAAAGAAAAGACAGCGATGCATTCTTTTTGTTTAACCATACAAATTTATGAAACTATCTTTTTTGTCTGGTCTTTTTTTAATTTGAAATTAATCTAAATAAATCATTGTATAGTGAGAATTTGTTTATTAAATTTAAGGATAATTTAAAGGAGGGCCTTAAAATGAAAGAACAAATGAATTTGTACGATGAAGCTCATTGGCAGGAAGCCTCGGAATATGGAAGCGGCGCAGTAAAAAAGACATTGCGTGATGACAATGGCAAAAAAACTATTTTGCTCAGGCTGCCGGGAAATTTCCACATGACCGACCACACACATGTTACTACCGAACAGCATTTTATTCTGAAAGGAGAATACAAAAGCGAAGGGAAAGTTTATAAGGAGGGCGATTATCAGGTTTTTAGTGCACATGAAAATCATGG
>JBEPWX010000041.1:8858-12731 GCA_041642235.1 Mariniphaga sp. | reverse complement strand
GAATTTTGGTGAGAATTTTTTTAACTGGGGTTTGCTTGTTGATGGATTTCACCCACAAACATATGGTATGCAATATCATCATCCATACTATAGAAAGTTGTTTGAAATCTATGGTTTTAAAACATTCTACGAGCAGTATAGTTATTCACTCGATATTACAAACCCTGATCTGCCTGATCGGTTCTGGAAAATAGCTGCATGGGTGGCCAAAAAGCCTGGATACAGGTATGAGCATTTCACCTTTAAAAACAAGGGAAAATTTATTCGTGATTTTATCGAAATTCATCGTCAGGCGTGGTCAGGCCATAGTAATTATAAACCCGCTGAATACCAGCAACTGAAGGATTTGATTGATCAGGCAAAATTTATTCTTGATGAGGAATTTATCTGGTATGTTTACCATAACGATGAACCTATCGGATTTTATATGATGATTCCTGACTTAAATCAGATTCTAAAAAAACTTGGTTCTGGTAAATTAAGTCTGCTTAATATTCTGAAACTCTATTACTACAAGCAGAAACATGCTATTACAAGGTGCAGGGTAATTGTATTAGGAGTGGTGCCAAAATTTCAGCGACTTGGTATAGAATCGGGGATATTTTATCAGTTGAAAAAAGTGATGTTGCGAAAACCTTGGTACAAGGACATGGAGATGAGCTGGATAGGTGATTTCAATCCTCGAATGATTGCACTGTTTAAATCATTTGGAGCACATAAAACACATACTCATTTAACAATGCGTTATTTGTTTGATCCGAAAAAGAAGTTTAAACGTGCCGAAATAGTAAATTAAACAAAGTAGAGAGTTTAGCCTGTAAGGATTAAATAAATTTTATATGCAATTGTTAGAAGTAACCGATAAAAGATCCCGAAAACTGTTTCATAAGTTGCCACATACTATTTATAAAAGTGATTCAAATTGGATCTGTCCATTGGTAGGTATGGTGGAAAATTTATTCAATCCGGCAAAAAATCCATCCTTTAAAAATGGTGAAGCCATTCGATGGGTTCTGCTAGATGATAACAAAAAACTTCTCGGTCGCATTGCTGCTTTTTATAATTTGGAAAAAGCAAAAACTTTTGAGCAGCCTACAGGAGGTTGCGGATTTTTTGAATGTATCGATAATCAGAAGGCAGCAAATCATTTGTTTGATGCTGCCCGGGAATGGCTTAAATCTAAAGGTATGGAAGCCATGGATGGTCCTGTGAATTTTGGTGAAAATTACATGAATTGGGGACTTCTGGCAGATGGTTTTATGCCTCAGGGATTTGGGATGCCATATAATCCTCCATATTATGTTAGACTTTTTGAGAATTATGGTTTTAAAATTTATTTCGAGCAATACAGCTACCATCTTGATACAACACTTCCTGAACTACCTGAACGATTTTGGAAAGTTGCCGAATGGGTGGCTAAGAAACCGCAGTTTAATTTTAAACATTTTACCTGGAAAGAGAAAGAAAAATTTATTGATGATTTTGCCCGGGTTTATGATAATGCCTGGAGGTTTCATGAGCATTTTAAGCCAATCGATAAAGATGATCTGAAAGATTTTATATATAGTTCAAAAGCATTGATTGAGGAGGAGTTTATTTGGTTTGCGTATCATAAGGAGGAACCTATTGCACTTTTTGTCATGGTACCCGATTTTAATCAAATTCTGGCCAAACTGAATGGCAGAATTAATTTATTGAATTTAGCAAAGATCATGTGGTTGAAATGGAGGAAAAAAATTACCCGCACCCGCAGTCTTATAATTGGAATTGTGCCAAAATTTCAGAAATCGGGAATTGAATCAGGTATCTTTTGGCATTTAAGACCGGTAATGTATAAAAAAAGATGGTACCGTGAAATGGAGTTGTCGTGGGCAGGTGATTTTAATCCAAAAATTGTGGCTCTATATGAATCTGTTGGAGGAAAACGGAAAAAAACTCATTATACCATGCGTTACCTTTTCGACAGGAACAAACCGTTTACCAGGGCTCCGAAAATTTTAGGTGAAACAATAAAAGAATAAATTTGGGTGTTGTAAAAAAGACTTTCCATTTTGGTATCTTCAAAACAATATTTATCTTTGCAGGCCTTAAAAAGGGGTTATAAACAAATCGATAAATGGATTGTAGTAAGAAATACAACCATTTACACATAAAAACTTAGAAAATGAAAAAAGGAATACATCCAGGGGAATACAGAATGGTAGCTTTTAAGGATATGTCAAACGGACATACCTTTCTTACCCGGTCAACAGTTGAAACCAAAGAAACTGTTGAGGTTGACGGAGAAGAATTCCCGTTGTATAAACTTGAAATTTCCAATACCTCGCATCCTTTCTATACAGGTAAGGTTAAATTAGTGGATACTGCAGGGCGTGTGGATAAGTTTATGAATCGTTACGGGAAACATATGGAAAAAAGGAAGAAGTAAGCTGCTTCAATAAAAGATTTGATGGCTCCGGTATTCCGGAGCTTTTTTTTTGTCTGGTAGTCGTGCAACTTATCTATTTAATTTTTTTGATGTGAACATACGACAATGGCAGAGTGTTTGGAAGGTAATGGCACAACAATTGCACTTTATGCACTATTAAAATTTATAAGCTATTTGCCGCCATTATGGCATAAAACTACATTTATACATGGGGAAATTGAAAAAGCCTGGATTTAATGATATTTTGTTTAGTGGGATGATGAAGAACGAATCGGATTTCATTCCAATTATTGCTGATGGGGATGATTCTGAATTGAAAAACACTGAGGTGCCTGATGTGTTACCGGTTCTTCCCTTGCGTAATACCGTACTTTTTCCTGGAGTTGTTCTTCCAATTAATGTCGGACGTAAGAAATCACTGAAACTAATTCAGGATGTATATAAAGGGAGCAAGTTGTTGGGGACTGTTGCACAAAAAGATTATACCATTGATGATCCTTCGCCAGAAGAACTTTTTTCAGTTGGCACAGTAGCCGAAATTCTTAAAATACTTGAAATGCCCGATGGGTCCACTTCGGTAATTATTCAGGGTAAAAGGCGGTATACCATCCGCGATTTTGTTACAAGGGATCCTTATTATAAAGCTAATGTGGAACCCCTTAATGATGTTTCGCCACAAAATGACTCTGAATTTAATGCCATAGTTGGTTCCCTGAAAGACCTTTCCATCAAAATTGCACAATTTTCTGCCAATGTGCCTCCGGAAGCTTCATTTGCTGTAAAGAATATTGAAAATTTTACTTTTCTAATCAATTTTATATGTTCCAATGCGGACATTAATGTTGAGGATAAACAAAACCTTCTGGAGATTGAAAATTTGAAGGAGAGAGGTATACAGGCAATTAGTTACCTGGTGAAGGAAGTTCAAATGCTGGAATTGAAGCAGGATATCCAAAAAAAGGTGAAAACTGATATGGACAGGCAGCAGAAGGAATTTATGCTTAACCAGCAAATGAAAACCATTCAGGATGAACTTGGAGGTAATCCTATAGAGCAGGAAATAAAGGAACTGAAGCAGAAAGCGAAGAATAAAAACTGGAGTGAAGATATTGCAAAATATTTTGAAAAGGAGGTAGATAAACTTCATCGGTTGAATCCTGCAGCTGGAGAATATTCAGTTCAGTTTTCTTATTGTCAGACCCTGGTCGATCTGCCCTGGAATGAATATACATCAGATCATTTTGATTTAAAAAATGCCAGTAAAATTCTGGATGAAGATCATTACGGTTTGGAAAGGGTAAAGGAGCGCATACTGGAACATCTGGCTGTATTGAAACTTAAAAAGGATATGAAATCTCCTATATTATGTTTGTATGGCCCACCGGGGGTGGGGAAGACTTCACTGGGAAAATCAATTGCAAGGGCACTGGACCGAAAATTTGTAC
>JBEPWX010000041.1:0-8848 GCA_041642235.1 Mariniphaga sp. | reverse complement strand
TGAGCCTTGGCGGATTGCATGATGAATCTGAAATACGGGGGCACAGAAAGACATATATAGGGGCTATGCCAGGGCGTATCATCCAAAATATTAAAAAGGTTAAGACATCCAATCCTGTTTTTATCCTTGATGAGATTGATAAGGTATCAAATCATTTTCATGGTGACCCTGCCTCAGCTTTACTGGAAGTCTTGGATCCGGAACAGAATTTTGAATTCCACGACAATTATGTTGAGGTGGATTTTGATCTTTCAAAGGTAATGTTTATTGCCACTGCCAATACTTTGAGTACAATTGCTCCACCATTACGTGACCGGCTTGAGTTGATTGAAGTCAGTGGTTATTTGGTGGAAGAAAAACTGGAAATAGCCAAGCGTCATCTTATTCCCAAACAATTGGAAAATCATGGATTAACAAAAGGAGAAGTAAAATTTCCCAAAGCTGTTATTGAACAGATTATTGATGGATATACACGCGAGTCGGGTGTACGTGAACTTGATAAAAAAATTGCCAAGGTTATACGCAGGGTTGCAAAGAAAATTGCCTTTGAAGAACCTTACAATAAAAAGCTGACTCTTGAAGATGTTCGTGAATATCTTGGCGTTGTAGAATATACGAAAGATAAGTACCAGGGAAATGAATTTGCAGGGGTGGTTACAGGACTTGCCTGGACTGCCGTTGGTGGTGAGATTTTATTTGTGGAAACCAGTCTGAGCAAAGGAAAGGGAACATTAACCCTTACCGGAAATCTGGGGGATGTAATGAAAGAATCGGCAATGCTCGCACATGAATACCTAAAGTCTCATGCTGATGAGCTGAATCTTGATCCTGAAGTTTTTTCAAACTGGAATGTCCATGTGCATGTTCCCGAAGGCGCAATACCAAAAGATGGTCCATCTGCCGGTGTTACTATGGTCACCTCTCTTGCCTCAGCTTTTACCCGGAGGAAATTAAGAAAGAATCTGGCAATGACAGGCGAAATAACCTTAAGGGGGAAGGTTCTTCCAGTTGGAGGTATAAAGGAAAAAATACTGGCTGCCAAGCGTGCAGGAATAAAAGAAGTTATTCTTTCAGAAGAAAATAAGAAGAACCTCGAGGAAATTAAGGAAGAGTATTTAAAAGGGATTAAATTTCATTTTGTGAATACTATTATGGATGTACTAAAAATTTCCTTATTGGAAACTCGTATTGAGCAGCCCTTGAAAGTCAGTTAATCAGTAAAAGCTGGTTTTACTCTATTGACTGATTACAACTTTTTATACAAATAACTGTTTATGACTGTAATAAAAAATCAAGAAATGGAGAAAA
The DNA here is from genome assembly GCA_041642235.1 of Mariniphaga sp. Taxonomy (GTDB): domain Bacteria; phylum Bacteroidota; class Bacteroidia; order Bacteroidales; family Prolixibacteraceae; genus Mariniphaga. The sequence goes on along the minus strand of JBEPWX010000041.1, from coordinate 7,540 downwards.
ATGTTGCAGTCTTTTCAATCGGATTAATGGTAGGAATTGTTATCACATTTCTTGCAGTTTACATTGTTTTGCCCCGGCAAATGTTTGTTGTAACAGAAAGTGAGTTGAATTTTGATGAAACTGTTAATGCGATAGCAAAATCAGCAGAAGCTAACGCCTGGGCAATTCCTCAACAGTACAATCTACAGGAGACAATGAAAAAACATGGGTTTGAAACTGAACCGGTTGTGGTTATGTCAATGTGCAATCCTGTGCTCGCCGAACAAATCCTTAATTCTTTAAACAGCAGATATGTGTCTGCTATGATGCCGTGCAGGCTTTCTGTTTATGAGGATGATGGAAAAACATATGCCTCAATGTTAAATGCTAAACTTTTTTACCCTTTCATGAATAAAGATGCAAAGGAAACTCTAAAAGCTGCAAATGAAGAATCAATGAAAATTTTAGGAACCATAAAATATTAAGCGCATGCGAATTTTAATTTCAATAATTGTTTTAGTTCTATTTAGTTCCTGTCAGCAGGGGAAAAATGATCGGAACAATTCTTCCAGGATTCAGATAGATCCCGTAATACATGAAGAAGTTCTTAATATTGGTAAAATGCATTGCGAAATGTGTGTCGCTTCTATAGAGAAAGGACTGAAAAGTGTGGAAGGTGTGGAATATGTGAATGTTAAACTTGAGGATTCAACAGCTTTTGTAAAGTATAATCAATCGGAAACAAATATTGATGAATTAAGAAAAGCGATTGAAAAACGCGGGTACATCCTAAAAAACAATGAATTAAAACCCTGATGAGTTTTTAAGTACCGTTTATATTACACCTTATATTGCAGAATGGCATTGCCTTTGTTTCATATTAAAGAAAATATGAAAACAAAGAAATTGCCATGAAAAATAATATAAATAAAAAGACAAAGGTTTCACATCGGAATGGTGAAATCTGGAACATCAAAATTGGATTCTTTAATCAGAGAATACTTTTAGCTCCCGATATACCACTTGAATGTTTAAATGTGAAATTTAAAGTAGTGCTGAATTAAACAATGAATCCGATGAAATTCGGAACCGTTGTTTAATTCAGCATTAGATAAAACGGGATTTAATAATAGTCCCAGCTTCTTATGGGTAAGTCTTTTAATTCGTATTTGCTTATAGCATAAATAAAAGCACTTGCAACGCGTGCGTTGGTAATCAGAGGTACATTGAAATCGATAGCATTACGACGAATTTTATATCCATTTTTCAATTCCCTTTTTGTATAATTTTTTGGAATATTTATTACAAGGTCAATCTTTTTTTGTTTTATATATTCTATTGTATTGGGCTTTCTGTCCTCCTCATCTGGCCAATATAGCAATGTGTTTTTCACCCCATTATCATATAAAAATCGGTGTGTTCCTTCCGTAGCAAAAAGATTATATCCTCTTTCCTGCATCAATTGGGCACTTTTTAAAAGTTCCACTTTTGAACGGGATGGCCCTGATGAAATGAGGACATTTTTTACCGGAAGCCGATATCCAACCGAGAGCATCGATTTCAAAATGGCTTCATAGTAGGTTTCACCTATGCATCCTACTTCTCCGGTTGATGCCATATCCACCCCAAGCACCGGATCAGCATTTAATAACCGGGCAAATGAAAACTGGGGTGCCTTAACTCCGACATAATCCAGTTCAAACAATGATTTATCAGGTTTCTCCACATGGACACCCAACATTACCTTGGTGGCTATTTCAATCAGGTTCAATTTCATAACTTTTGAGACAAATGGGAAGCTGCGGGAAGCCCGGAGGTTACATTCAATTACCTTGATGTCATTATCTTTAGCGAGGAACTGCATGTTAAACGGTCCTGTAATTTCAAGTCCCTTGGCAATCTGTCGTGCAATTTTTTTAATTCTCCTGATGGTTTCCACATAAAGTTTTTGCGGAGGGAAAACGATGGTTGCATCTCCCGAATGAACACCTGCAAATTCCACGTGTTCTGAAATTGCATACGCAATAATTTCTCCTTCGCGTGCTACGGCATCAATTTCAATTTCTTTTGCTTCTTCAATAAATTCACTTACTACCACCGGATGTTCTTTCGAAACATTAGAAGCCATATCCAGAAAATACTCCAGTTGATCAGAATTTGAAACTACATTCATGGCTGCGCCTGATAAAACATAAGATGGCCGAATAAGCACCGGGTATCCTACCTCATCAATAAATTTGTAGATTTCTTCAAATGTTGAAAGTTTTGCCCAACGAGGCTGGTCGATTTGTAATGTATCAAGAAGAGATGAAAATTTTTCACGATTTTCGGCATTGTCAATATTGATTGGGGAAGTCCCAAGTACCGGTACATTTTGACTATGCAGCTTCATGGCCAGATTATTGGGAATCTGTCCCCCCATTGATATGATTACACCATGTGGGTCTTCGAGGTCAATGATATCCATTACCCGTTCGAAACTAAGTTCATCAAAATATAGCCTGTCGCAGGTGTCGTAATCGGTACTGACAGTTTCAGGATTGTAATTTATCATTACCGATCGGTATTTCTCTTTCTTAATAGCTTCAATTGAATTTACACTACACCAGTCAAATTCTACTGAACTGCCAATGCGATAGGCTCCTGATCCCAGTACAATAACAGAACGATTGTCTTGCATAAATTCAACATCATTCTCAACGCCATTATGGGTTAGGTATAAATAATTTGTAAGAGCCGGATATTCTCCTGCCAAAGTATCAATTTGTTTTACCACTGGCACAATACCATTTTTTTTACGAAGTGCCCTTACTTTAAGCAGATCTTCCTGAATATTTTTATTAGAGCTGTTTAATACCAGTCGTGCAATCTGGAAATCGGAGAATCCTGCTTGTTTAGCAAGCTTTAGTAACTGAATTGACAGATTATTAAGGTCAGATGTTTTTTCTAACTCATTTTTTATATTGTGGATGTTTTTCAGTCGGTATAAAAACCAACGGTCTATTTTAGTTTTTTCATAAATTTCATCAATTGAATAATTTTTATTAAATGCTTCAGCAATGGCAAAGATTCGTCTGTCGGTAGGATTACCTAATTCAGATTCAATTTCCTTAATATTAACTTCATCCTTGTTTCCTACAAATCCATGCATTCCCAAACCAACCATTCGAATTCCTTTTTGGATGGCTTCTTCAAACGTACGCCCAATAGCCATAATTTCACCGACACTTTTCATGGAGCTTCCTATTATTTTAGATACTCCGATGAACTTGTTTAAATCCCAACGGGGAATTTTTACGACACAATAATCCAATGCCGGCTCAAAAGCTGCAGTTGTTATTTTGGTAACCTGATTTTTTAATTCATGCAATCCATATCCCAAACCTAATTTGGCGGCTATAAAGGCAAGTGGGTATCCGGTGGCTTTTGATGCAAGTGCTGAGGAACGGGAGAGACGTGCATTTACTTCAATCACACGATAATCTTCTGAAAAGGGGTCTAGTGCAAACTGCACATTGCATTCACCAATAACTCCTACCCGACGAATAATTTTTATAGAAATTTCCCTTAATTTATGATATTCTGAATTTGAAAGTGTTTGTGATGGAGCTACTACAATACTTTCGCCTGTATGGATACCGAGCGGATCGAAATTCTCCATATTACAAACTGTAATGCAATTGTCAAAGCTGTCACGCACTACTTCATACTCCACTTCCTTCCAGCCTTTAATGGATTCCTCAATTAATATTTGTGGAGAGTAGGAAAATGCCTTCGATGCCAGAGCTTCCAACTCTTCATCGTTTTCGCAGAAACCGCTGCCTAATCCTCCAAGAGTATAAGCAGCTCTTATAATAATTGGAAATCCAACCTGTTTTGCCGCGGCATATGCCTCCTCCATATTTGCCGCTGCAATACTTTGTGGCGTTTTTATATTAATTTCACCCAGCATTTTTGCAAATATATCACGATCTTCAGTATCAATTATCGATTGTACAGGTGTTCCTACTACTTCAACATTATATTTTTCCAGAACTCCTGATTTAAATAAAGCAACTCCGCAATTTAATGCAGTTTGGCCGCCAAACGCCAGTAAAATACCTTGAGGTTTTTCCTTTTTAATTACTTCCTCAACAAAAAAAGGAGTTACTGGCAAAAAATATATTTTATTGGCTAACTCTTCTGAAGTTTGAATGGTGGCAATATTCGGATTGATAAGAATGGTTTCTACTCCTTCTTCTTTTAAAGCTTTTAAAGCTTGTGAACCGGAATAATCGAATTCACCTGCTTCTCCAATTTTTAGTGCACCTGATCCTAGTATAACTGCTTTTTTTATTTTGTTTTGAATCATGATTTATTTCTTTATGCTATGGATTTTAAACGATATTCTTTTATTTTTTCTATGAAATCATCAAAAAGAAATTCTGTGTCTGTTGGTCCGCTTGAAGCTTCAGGATGGAACTGAGTGGAGAAAAATGGTTTTGTTTTATGTCTGATACCTTCATTCGTATCATCATTAACATTCGAAAACAAGGGTTCCCAGTCTTCCGGAAGAGTTTCGGTTGCAACTGCATAACCGTGGTTCTGAGAGGTAATAAAACAACGATTTGAATTTTGTAGCAATACCGGTTGATTATGACTTCTGTGACCATATTTCAACTTGTAAGTATCGGCTCCGGCAGCTCTGGCCAGCAATTGGTTGCCCAGGCATATTCCCATAATGGGTTTGTTGCCATTCATTGCATTCCTTAAATTCTCAACTGTTTCTGCAACCATTGCCGGATCACCAGGACCGTTAGAAATAAATATACCATCGAATTCTTCCTGGCTAAAATCATAATTCCAGGGAACGCGAATTACTGTTGCTCCTCGTTTTAAAAGGCAACGGATGATGTTATTCTTTACCCCGCAATCAATAAGTACTATTTTTATATCTCCGTTTTTGTAAACTTCCTTTTTTGTACAGCTTACATTTGCAACTAAATTGTTTTTATTTGGATCAACAAATTCAATTATTTCGTCTTCAAATTCAATTTTACCCAACATCGAACCTTTTTCCCTAAGAATTTTAGTTAAGGCACGTGTATCCACGTCAAAGACTCCGGGAATTCCGTATTCCTTCAACCAATTGGAAAGACTTTTTTCTGCATTCCAGTGGCTGAATTCAAAAGAATAATCTGCAATTATTAAACCGCTTATGTGCAGTTTATGTGATTCAAAAAACTTATGAATTCCGTTTTCTGTTTCCTTGTGAGGTACTCCATAATTGCCAATCATTGGATAAGTAGAAACCAGAATCTGGCCTGTGTAAGAAGGATCCGTGAGGCTTTCGGGATAGCCTGTCATAGCTGTATAAAATACAACTTCTCCTGCTATTGAATTTTCACTTCCGAAGGATTTCCCGATGAAGACTGTTCCGTCTTCAAGGGTAATTTTTGCTTGTTTATTGTGTAACATCTTATAATTGGTATTAAAAAAAAAATGCGTTTGCCCACCAATTGGTTCAAACGCATTCTGCTGAATTTCTAATTTTAATTATCTTATCTCCCATAATATTTGTTTACTAAGAGTTTTTTTAAACTCGCGACAAAAATAATAATAAAATCAATATAAAATTATCTTTTATAAAATAAATGTATAATTTTGCATTGAATATGAATATTTATACACATGAAAGCAAAATGAAAAACAAGGTGCAAAGGCAACTTGAAATACGTAAAATAATTGCCAGTGGAAATTTACACAGTCAGGAAGAGTTGTTGGCGGTATTAAAACGCAAGGGTTATGAGCTGACTCAGGCAACATTGTCGCGCGATTTAAAGCTTTTACAGGTTGCCAAGGTATCTCATCCAATACAAGGTTATGTATATGTTATGCCTGAAAATGGGCAGGATGGGAATAAAGGTAACCAGTCAAAAGAAACATTTCTTGCTGATGGCTTTAAAGAACTTAATTATTCGGGTAATCTGGCGGTTATGAAAACACTCCCTGGGTTTGCCAGCACACTTGCAGCTGTAATAGACAGTGCAGGCAAATGGGAAATCCTTGGTACTGTTGCCGGCGATGATACCATTTTAATCATCAGACGGGAAGGAACAACAAATAATGATTTGAGAAGTGCTTTAATTTCAATAATCCCCAAATTAAAAAATAAGTTGTGAAATGAAAGATGTTAAAAAGATAAGGGTAGAGGTTGCAGGAAAGCAGCATATTAAATATGTGGATGAAATAAATAATGCGATAGATATTGCTTCTAAACAAAGAGGTACTGGTATAGCAAGACGTTCAGATGAATATTTAATTGCCAAAATCAGTGAAGGTAAGGCAATCATTGCTCTTGATAAAGATATTTTTGCCGGTTTTTGTTATATCGAAACCTGGAGTAACAAGGGTTTTGTGGCAAATTCAGGTTTGATTGTTGTCCCTGAATACAGAGGGTATGGCCTGGCTAAGGAAATAAAAAATAAAGCTTTTGAATTGTCGAGGAAGAAATACCCAAATGCAAAAATTTTTGGCTTAACAACAGGTTTGGCTGTGATGAAAATTAATCATGAGCTGGGATACAGGCCGGTAACGTTTTCTGAATTAACAAATGATGACCAGTTTTGGGATGGATGTAAAGGTTGCGTGAATTATGATATCCTAATGCGAATGGAACGTACAAAATGTCTTTGTACCGGAATGCTTTATGATCCGGCATGGGAGAAAACTACAAAAAACGCAAATGGGATAAAAAAAAGAAGCCTCCTTGATGTGTTAAAGTCGAAAAATGTTTTCACAAAAAAGACAGCTACTAATAACAAATAAAAATCTAAAGTGACAGGACGTCCGGTAGTTTATTAAACAGTAAAAAAGGAAAAAGTTCCTGATGTAAATAGTTTTTACGACGTTTCTGTCACTTTTTTAATATTTTTCATTATGAATAAAAAATTGGTTTTGGCATTCAGCGGAGGGCTCGATACTTCTTTTTGTGTTAAGTATTTAAAAGAAGAAAAAGGTTTTGAAATATATACTGCTATTGCTAACACAGGGGGGTTTTCCCAAAGTGAATTAAAACGTATAGAGGAGAGAGCTTACTCCCTGGGTGCAAAAGAACACGTTACTCTTGATGTAACTGGTGAATATTACCGTAAATGTATACGCTATATGGTGTATGGTAATGTTTTACGGAATAATACGTATCCGGTATCGGTAAGTTCGGAACGAGTTTTTCAGGCAATCGCAACTATTAATTATGCAAAAGAAATTGATGCCCGGTATATTGCTCATGGAAGTACAGGTGCCGGTAACGATCAAGTACGATTTGATCTTACATTTCAGGTACTCGCTCCCGATATTGAAATTATAACACCAATTCGCGATTTGATGCTGAGTCGTCAGGAGGAAATCGATTTCCTGAAAAAGCATGGAGTAGAGATTGATTTTGATAAAATGCAGTATTCCATTAATCAGGGAATATGGGGAACCAGCATTGGAGGCAAAGAAACTTTAACCTCGGAAAAAGGATTGCCAAATGAAGCTTATCCAAGCCAGCTTGAAGCGGAAGAGGACAAAACTATAG
>JBEPWX010000040.1:0-12841 GCA_041642235.1 Mariniphaga sp. | reverse complement strand
ATAATTTCTATAACCACTGGTAAGTCGCCCGACAGTGCAAATATTTTCATAGTATGTATCGAATGGCTTGCACCAAAAGACATTAAGCCTTTACTTGCAGTTGCCCCGGCCATGCCTGCTTTCCGGGCTTCAAACACAATCTCTTCGTAAAGTGGCCGGCCATGAACCTTATCCGACTCGCCCACATAAATTTTTAATATTCCTGCTTTGCCTGCAATTTTCATAACCTGTTTATTAGTATATTAAACGGATAAAAATAATTCCCAGATAAACTGCCAGAATGCCTAGAAACAAGTTACCCCCAATATTCAAAAACAGCGGAGTAATGGCAATTTCTTTAATCATGGTAAAGTTATTATAGGCAAAGGATGAAAATGTTGTGAAGCCTCCGCAAAAGCCAACAGCCAGGAACATCCTCCATTCCGCATTCAGCAGATTACCTTTTTCAGCCAGTGCAAATATTATCCCGATGAGGAAACTTCCTGAAATGTTGGCTATTAATGTTCCCCATGGGAATGTGCTTGTGAGGCTTTTCTCTATATAATGCTGAATAAGGAACCGCATCACACTGCCAATAAAACCACCACTTCCAACAAGTAAAATAGTTTGTAGCATTTATTTATTTTAGTAATCCAACTTTCTGTTACTTTTGAAAAGTAAAAATAGAAAATATGAAGATACGGTTTTTACTTATTCTCTTTCTTCTTTTTATCGGAGAATATTTATCGGCACAAACCGGTTTTGAAAAAGTTTTGCAAAATTTTCTGGCACAACCTGAATATAAAAATGCCCAGGTAGGCTTGCAATTAATGGATGTTGATAACAAGAAGGTTCTCTATGAAATGAATAGTGAAAAACTTATGATACCGGCCTCTGTTTTAAAACTGGTTACTTCAGCAGCTGCATTGGAGATACTGGGTGCTGATTATCGGTTTGAAACTCGTCTGGGATATACGGGTAAAATCGAAAACGGCACATTGAAAGGTGATTTAGTTGTTATTGGCGGAGGCGATCCGGCTCTTGGTTCGGAGTACTTTCCTAATCACTATTTTTCTCCGCATTTTTTGGCATTATGGACAAACAGTATCAGGAAAGCGGGAATTAACAAGATAGACGGACGTTTAGTAATGGATAACTCGTTGTATGAAAGGGAAAGGATTCCTCCAACCTGGATATGGGAAGATATGGGAAATTATTATGGGGCAGGTTCAGGTGCAATAAGTTTATATGACAACCTCTCCCGTATTACATTTTATTCACCGCCTGCATCGGGTATGCCCACCAAAATTCTTTCCGTATATCCGGAATTAAAAGAAATACAATGGACCAATGAGGTTCATTCATCGGAAATTCCACGCGATCTGGCATATGTTTTTGGCAGCCCTATAGATAATAAAAGGATAATCAGGGGAACCATTCCGAAAAATCGAAGGATGTTCACAATTAAAGCATCAAACCCACATCCGGAAAATTTACTTGCCGAGGAGATTCTTGAGCACCTGGCTTCGTCAGGAATTTTTGTTACAGGTAATGTTCTCATCGAAAAAACCAACCTGCAACATTTTAACCAGATAACAGTATTTGAGTCACCAACACTTGCTGAAATTGTTAAGTCTCTAAACCAGGAAAGTGTGAATTTATTTGCCGAACACCTTGTGAAGCAAATTGCAGCAGAACTAACCGGGATTGGCAATCGTGAGGCCGGATTAAAAATAATTGCAGATTTCTGGAAAGCCAAAGGATTAGATAGCACTCAGTTATTTATGGAAGATGGAAGCGGATTGTCTCATTTTAATGCAGTTTCTCCTGCTTTTCTGTCTGCTGTATTGCAGTATATGAAAAATTACAGCCCGGTTTCATCTGCTTTTTATGAATCGCTTCCAACGGCAGGGAAGGGGACATTGGTGTTTTTCAATTCGCAGTATTTTCCGGATAATTCACTCCTTCTGAAAAGTGGTTCGATGACACGAGTGCGATGCTATGCGGGTTATTTGAAATTAAAATCCGGAGGCACTGCCGCTTTTTCATTTATGGTAAACCACTTTTCAGGATCGCATTCAAAGCTTATTTCCAAAACTGAAGATTTGTTGTTCTCTTTGAGGGATTCATTTTAAGTTATTTTGTCCAATATACTATTAAGAATCTTAAATAAAGTTAAAATTGTCTTTTTTATTTTATTTAAATTCCAATTAATCAGTGTATTAGTGATTTGTAGTTCTCTGACTTTATCTTCTACCTATTGATCTGAATTAATTAATAGCGTAAATTGATATTCCAAACGTGAAATAAATGAATCTCTTTTAATAAAAGATCCATTAAACGTTGGAAACCATTAAATCATAGAAGTACAGGAGAATCTATTTATGGAACTAAAACTCATCGTTAAAAACGCGACATCCTTAATTTATTTCAAGGAATCATATAGACTAAGTTCTATACGAATATTTGTTCATAAGCATTTTTATTCACCAGGTCCTGCCCGCTTCAATTGTTAGTTAATTTGAACAGCTTATTTTTTCAGGTTAAAACCAAATTTTATTGAAATGCTGCATACCACTTTATCATTTATTACCAGCGAATTGAATGATTATCTGAAGCTTCGGACGGGGTCGCCGTCCGTTGAACGGGTATTTCTGACGAGTGTGGCTACCGAAAGTGCAGGAATAGTTATTCCGGATAAATCGCTTGGAGTTTCACTTATAAATATTGAAGAAGAAAGAGTTTATAAAGATCAGCGCTCATCGATAATTAATGGTGAGGGTAATGTGGAATTTCTGAATCCGGAAATTAAACTGAATCTTTATGTGCTGATTTCTGCAAATTTTCAGGATTCGGTTGAAAATGATTCCACGGATGATTATGTTGAAGGTTTAAAACAACTTTCCATGGTCATCTCTTTTTTTCAGGCAAAAAATGTTTTTACCCCAGATAATTCCCCAAAACTGGCAGCTTTTGATGCAAACCTAAAAAAACTGGTGGTCGAACTCTATTCATACTCATTCGAGCAGCTGTTTAATTTTTGGTCGGTGGTAGGAGCAAAATATTTGCCATCAGTTTTGTACAAAATACGAATGGTAACCTTTCAGGAAAGGGAATTTTTTGATTCCGCGTTACCTGTTGAGAAGATTTCAATTGACAGCAAAACTAAAACGGGATGAATATCATTTACAATAGGATTATGAACCTCATTGCCTGCCACGATTACTTCGAAGATGGTTTTGACCGGTTTGTTTCTTTGTATCCCACTACCAGAACGGAGAAATTGTTAAGGAATGGGAAAATGTTGTTCAAAAAACTACCGCACGGAATAACGATTTTATACCGGACACTCGATGACGGAATTACTCCATTCATTGAGCTTGAAAAAGACCAGCTTTTTACTTTTATAATAAAAGCTGAAAACAAGCCAGGTTTGCTTACAGTTACTAATTTGGATGAATCGTCATCGAAACAATTTAAAACAGGTAACATTGTACATTTCACCAACAATCCGGCAAATGCTTCAGTCAGTAAAAACAATCCGGAAATCATGTCCCAAAAATTAATAGACTCATTACGTAGTCCGCTATTTACCTATCAGTTTAGTATAAGTGGTAATCCTTCTTTGGTTAAGATGATAGTTGCCAATTCTTCAGGAATCCCGGTTCCTGTGGGTAAAGACATTGCCGGAACCCCTCTGCCGGAAACCATTAAGTTATCTGCTGATGGAAATAATGTGTTTAGCCAACAAATTGATTTACGGAGTCTGCCACGAGGACGTTATCAGATAACCATTAAAAATGAGGACGAAACGGATATTTTAAAAGATGAATCCATTTATGTAGATGAACAGCTGGAAAAAGACAACATCGTGGGCATTATTGAATTAGTTTATGAAATGGCCAGTGGAAATTTGTACGATGAAACGGAGGAGTATAAACTCCTTTTCCATAAATCTGACACGTTTTGGAAATATTACATTGTAAACAAAAGTGGGAATATCGATTTTGAAATCAATTCACTATTAATAGCAGATGCAGCTATACCAAATGGTCTGCCTTATGAAATAAATGAATTTTTGCGTGCATATGCCAGCATTGAACTTACAGCTAAAAATACGGGAGAAACCGGCAATTCAGTTACGCTTGAATATTCCGGGGCCGGGAATTTTCCCGCGGTTAATTTATCAGGTAAAACATTGTCAGGAGGCGCAAATGGTGTGGCAGCCAGGGGAATTTTGACAATTATAAATAAAAGCGTTACAGGATATTCAGTGTTTATTGATGGAACTGAATTTACGGAAGGAACAGATTTTTCCAATGGAGCAACTCCCGCCGAAACTGCAGCCAATCTTGTAGAAGCTATCAACGGGAATGGTTCATTGCCGGTTGCAGCGGTAAAACTGGGTTACGATATTCTGGTGAATGATTTTAAAACCCTGGTCTTTAATTCAACACAAACGATTCCATTTTACGAAAGGCCAAAACTTAAAATTGAATTAAGGCAATCTTCCGATAATGAAATTGTAGTTTCAAATTTAGCTAATCCTTCACCTGGAGGTATTAAAAAGACTTTTGCCGGCAGATTGGAATCTGAAGTTTTCGTATTCATTTAGATAAGGAGATAAAGAGATTAAAAATAGTTCAAAAACAAATTTAAAGTAAAATGTTATGGCGAATTACAAAACTCCCGGTGTTTATGTCGAGGAAATATCGAAGTTACCTGCCTCGGTAGCTCCGGTTGCCACAGCAATTCCCGCATTTATCGGGTATACAGAAAAAAGAGAAAGGAATGGGGAAATTATTGATTCTGCAACACCTGTAAGGATCACTTCTTTACTGGAATACCAGGAAATATTTGGCGGTTCTTTTGGAGAAAAACTATTGGTTACACTCACCGGAACCAGCATTTCGGAAGAGGATACCAATATTGCTGTGACTGCTGCAACCAGTTTGTCGCCATATACATTGTATTATAATTTAGTTATGTATTTCGGGAATGGAGGAGGCCCATGTTATGTGGTTTCGGTTGGCACTACTTACAAGGATGTTGCAACCATCCCGGGTAATCCCGCCACTCTTATAAATGTTTCCGATTTACAGGCAGGTTTGGCTGCAGTTGAAAAGGAAGATGAAGTAACGCTGCTGGTGGTTCCTGAAGCAATTGTTTTGGAGTCAATAAACCGCAAAACTGTTAATGACGACATGCTGGCCCAGTGCAATAAACTACAGGATCGTTTTGCGATTATAGATGCATATTACGATTCCGACGGGACTGTAAATCAAGATGCAATTAATTTCAGGGCCGATGTGGGCACCGATTACCTGAAATATGGTGCTAGTTACTATCCCTCGTTAAAGACTACCATTAACATTCATTTTGAAGATGGTGCTGTGGCAATCACGGACAATCGGACGGGTGCAGTGTACAACAATTCAACTCTGGCTGCTATCCATGAAGGAATTTCAGACGTTGCAGCTTCAGGAACTGTTACCATTGTTGATTTTGGAGCAATTAACGGTGCGACAATAACTGTTGATGAGAATGCCCTGGTTGAAGGTTCTGAATGGACAGCAGAAACTGATAATGATACCACAGCTGGCAATTTGGCGGCAGCAATTAATGGTCTGGGTAATGTAAGCGCTGCAAGTTCAGGTAATGTTGTGACAATTGTTGCCGATGTTGGCGGTTCTGCCGGTAATAGCATTACACTTTCCACATCTCATTCTACCAACGCCGCTGTTTCGGGAACGAATCTCGAAGGTGGAATTGATGAAACCCTGGCAGATAAAACCCTTTTCAACAGCATTGTTAGCGAAATCTATAAAACATTTAATATTGAACTTTTTCCCGCGGCTACAATGGCTGGTATTTATGCCCGTGTTGATTTGGACCGGGGAGTATGGAAAGCACCGGCAAATGTAAGCCTGAGGCTGGTCAGGGAACCATCGGAACTGGTTACCAGCGAGCAGCAGATGACTTTGAATGTGGATGCCACATCAGGCAAATCAATTAATGTAATTCGGAAATTTTCAGGTAAGGGGACAATAGTTTGGGGAGCCCGCACATTGGCTGGTAATGATAATGAATGGAGGTATGTCCCAGTTAGAAGGTTGTTCATTTTTGTTGAAGAATCAGTTAAAAAAGCCACTGAATTTGTGGTTTTTGAACCCAATAATGCCAAAACATGGTTGCGGACAAAATCCATGATCGAAAATTTCCTTATCGGTTTATGGAGAGACGGTGCACTGGCTGGGGCAAAACCGGAAGAGGCATTTTTCGTAAAGGTAGGCCTTGGCGAAACAATGACCGCTCTGGATATTTTGGAAGGCAGAATGAACATTGAAATTGGAATGGCGGCAGTCAGGCCTGCTGAATTCATTATCCTGAAATTCTCCCACAAATTGCAGGAATCATAAAAATAACAGGTATAAACCATAAAAAATAGTTCAAATGGCAAATTATAAAACACCGGGAGTTTATATTGAAGAAATCTCGAAATTGCCTGCTTCGGTAGCAGGTGTTGAAACAGCCATACCCGCATTTATTGGGTATACCGAGCGTGCTACTGAAAACGGAGATGATGCAAAACTTCTGTTTAAAGCTACAAGAATTGGCTCTTTATTAGAATATGAAGAGATTTTTGGCGGTCCAAACAACGAAGATATTTCTATTACAGTTGCCGATACACTCGATACTGACAATGTTATAACCAGCAGGCAAATTACGGCTACACTGGCTTCCCCTTCCAATTATAAGATGTACTATCAATTGCAAATGTATTTCAATAATGGTGGCGGACCTTGTTATATTCAGTCAGTTGGAGATTATACTGATGCAGTTGAAGCTCCTGCCGATAATTCCACTGGTATAACAAAGGGAATTCAGGATCTTGAGAAAGTAGATGAACCAACATTGCTGGTTTTTCCTGATGCGAATTCTTTGAGTACTGTGGATGCATACGGTGCCGTAATCAGTGCTTCGCTGGCACATTGTGCCAAACTGCAGGACAGGTTTACCATTTCTGATGTGTTTGGTACCGACATCAACGCCTTTCGTACAGCTATTGGTTCAGATAATATGAAATATGGTGCTGCTTATTATCCGGCGCTGAAAACAGTACTTAATTATGGGTTCAATGAATCGACGGTTGATGTAGATACACATACCGAAAATGGGGCAGCAGCTACTATTGATAATGTAGCAGGTGATACACTCAGCGATTTAAGTGCAAGCCATCCAAGTTTGTACCGATCTATTTTAGAGGAAATTAAAAAAATATATGTTGAGCTGGCTCCCTGCGGTACAATTGCCGGGATTTATGCCAGGGTCGATCGGGAACGTGGTGTATGGAAAGCTCCTGCAAATGTGGGCGTAAGATCAGTTGTAGGGCCGGTCATAAAAATCACTCACGAAGAGCAGAAATCGTTGAATGTTGATGCATCATCAGGTAAATCCATTAATGCCATAAGGGTGTTTGCAGGGAAAGGCACGCTGGTTTGGGGAGCACGTACACTGGCAGGTAACGATAATGAATGGCGCTATGTACCAGTCAGGCGCCTTTATATTTATATTGAGGAATCTGTTAAAAAGGCTACTGAATTTGTTGTGTTTGAACCAAATAACGCCAATACCTGGTTACGTGCCAAGACCATGATTGAGAACTTCCTTTCCACGCTGTGGAGGGACGGGGCACTTGCCGGTGCAAAAACAGATGACGCCTATTATGTAAAAGTCGGACTTGGTGAAACAATGACTTCTCAGGATATTCTTGAAGGAAGGATGAACATCGAAATTGGACTGGCAGCAGTTCGTCCTGCTGAATTCATCATTCTGAAATTCTCTCATAAATTACAGGAATCATAATTAGCAATTAAAATTGAAATAAATTCTTAAAACAATAAAGTTATGGCAATTAATTATCCGGTTACAGTATTCCATTTCCAGGCAGAATGGGGTGGACAAAGGATTGGCTTCACTGAAGTTTCGGGACTGACTGTTGAATTGCAAAATATCGATTACAGAGAAGGTAGTTCTCCTGAATATCAGGTGACCAAAATGCCCGGCATACCACAGTACTCAAACATAACCCTTAAACGGGGAATGGTACAAAGCGACAATGAATTCTTTCAGTGGCTCAATACAGTTAAACTGAATAGTATTGAACGCAGGGATTTGACTATTTCGTTGCTGAACGAAGAGCATGAACCAGTTGTTTCATGGAAAGTGAAGAATGCATATCCATGTAAAGTTGAAGGACCTTCTTTAAATTCTACGGGAAATGAAGTGGCAATTGAAAGCATTGAACTGTGCCATGAAGGGCTGAATATTGAATTTTCGTAGCACTAAATTTATATAACTACTTCATTTAATGGCACTTTTTTATCCACCGGTCGGTTTTCATTTTCTTGTACGGTTTGAAGGTTTATTGTTAAAATATCCTGGTATTCCCGATATTGGGTTTCAATCCGTTTCAGGTATAAATGCCGATATCAGTATTGAAGAATACCATGAAGGAGGCGAAAACAGGTTCAAGCATAAATTACCCAACCCGGTAACATATCAAAACCTGGTGTTAAAAAGAGGGATGCTGATTGGTTCGCAATTGATGCAGTGGTTTAAAGATTCAGTGGAAAATTATGCATTTGAAGCCAACGACATTACAGTCATCCTGCTGAACGGCGATCATGTCCCAATCCAGGGTTGGAATTTTATAAAGGCATGGCCTGTAAAATGGGACATTTCTGAATTTAACGCGGAACAGGGGTCAATTGTAGTTGAAAGTATTGAATTTGCCTATCAGTATTTTAGAAGGCTGGATGTAACTTCACTAATTTTATAAATATTATGATTGAAATCAGGGAATTGGTTATAAGGACCACTGTTGAGGATTCCCATCGGAATAACAAGGGAAACGATACAATAAGGGGGAATTCTGCCGAAGCCGAAAAAAAAGATTGCAGCGCTGAAAACATTGAATTGATGCTTCAGATTATCAAAGATAAAAAAGAACGCTGATGGGATTAAAAGATTTATTCGAAGGACTTGCAGAAGTTGCCAAATTAACTATTGAAGCATATGAAGACGTGGATTTTACAACAAAAACAGGCGACAAATTTACCGTTATGTATAATCCAAATACATTTAGCCAAAATTACCGGTCGGTGTGGATTGATGAAACACCGCAGGGCGGAACTGCTGAAACCCAATCTTACCGGCGATTAAAATCGGATAGTGTCTCATTTGATTTTCTTTTTGATGGAACAGGGGTTTCCGGAGTTGGTGGTACTTCAGTAGATTTAAACCCTGCAGTTGGCGAAGTTGGATATGTGCAGGAACAAATTGATAGTTTCCTTTCCATAACCCAGGAATTGAATGGTTCAACCCACGAGCCAAACTTTCTTCAGCTTAGCTGGGGAACTTTCATATTTAATGGAGTAATGGAATCCGCTACAGTAACTTATAAGCTTTTCCACTCATCGGGTGCTCCTCTCAGGGCAAATATTAATGCTACATTCAAACAATCAGTTTCTCGCACAGAGCAGGCTGCCCAGGCGAGGCTGACTTCGCCGGATCTTACTCATTACAGAATTGTAAAAGAAGGGGAAACCCTACCGCTGATTTCGAAAAAAACCTATGGTGATTCAAAGTATTACCTCGAAATAGCTCGTGTGAACAACATTAATAATTTTAGAAAATTAAAGGCAGGACAGCAACTTGTGCTGCCGCCAATAGATAAAAAAGAAAATGGCTGATTCAAGAATAATACCAACACAAGCCGAAACCGATCTTGCAACCTTCACTGTATTGTCAAACGGAAATGAATTAAGCAGTGTGATTGGCATTGAAAGTATTTATGTGGTTAAATCGGTAAATAAAATACCTATGGCACGGATTGCAATCGTGGATGGCAGTGTGCCAAAAGAAGATTTTGAAGTGAGTTCGGGCGATCTGTTTATTCCTGGGAATGAATTGGAAATTAAAGCAGGTTATCATTCTGATGAAAGCACCATTTTTAAAGGAATCATTACAAAACACAGCATTCAATCCAAAAAAGATAAGCCCTCTTTTTTAACTGTTGAACTGAAGGATGAAAGTGTGAAAATGACTATCGGCAGGAAAAATAAATACTTTGAAGAGGTGAAAGACAGTGATGTATTTGAAGAAATTATTGGTGGATACGGGCTTGAAGCTGAAGTTGATGCTTCATCGGTAACACATATGGAAATGGTGCAGCATCACGTCACCGATTGGGATTTTATTGTTTCACGTGCCGAAGTAAATGGTAAACTTGTTTTTGTTGATGATGGTAAGGTTATGATCAAAGCTCCTGATCTTTCCACTAGTCCAGTTATAGAACTGGCCTACGGACACAATGTGTATGATTTTGAGGCTGGTATGGATGTCAGGGATCAGTTTGTTACTGTAAAAAGCAGCTCCTGGGATTTTGCAAACCAGGAAATAATAGAAGGTGCAGCTGATGAACCTTCGATCCCTGAACAGGGAAATATGAACAGTTTGGATCTGGCTAATGTCATTGGGTTGCAGGAATTACCTTTGCAACATACCGGAAAAGTAGCTGATGACGAATTGAAAACCTGGTCAGATGCCAAACTTATGAGAAGCCGGTTATCAAAAATTAAAGGGAAAGTTAAAATTCAGGGATTTAGTGGAATTAAACCTGGAAATACAATTGAACTGGCTGGCTTTGGTGATCGCTTTAACGGTGTTGTGTTTGTTTCTTCTGTTGCACACCGTATGTCGGCAGAAACTAACTGGTTTACCGAAATTGAATTTGGTCTTGATAAGAATTGGTTTATTGATAGTTATGATGATATAACCGACAAGCCAGCTTCGGGACTTGTTCCTGCGGTACAGGGATTACAAATTGGTATTGTTACAAATATCCATAACGATCCGGAAGGGGAAGAAAGGATTCGAGTAAGGTTACCCATTATTGATAATGAAAATGATGGAGTATGGGCGAGGCTAATTTCTACAGATGCAGCCGATTCGCGCGGGTTTGTATTCAGGCCTGAAATTGGTGATGAAGTAATTGTTGGGTTTCTGAATGACGATCCGCGAGACCCTGTCATTATTGGCTCTGTGTTCAGCAGTGCAAAGCCATCTCCCATCTCTCCTGAAGAAGAAAATAACGAAAAGGGATATGTAAGTCGAAGCGGGATGAAATTTATTTTCGACGATGATAAAGTCAGTATTACTTCTGAAACCCCAAATGGCAACAAAATCATATTAAGTGAAGAAGAAGGCAGCATTCACATTGAAGATGAAAACAGCAACAAATTGGAATTAACCTCCGATGGAATATCAATGGAAAGTCCTGGGAATATCAATATAAAAGCTTCGGGTGATGTAAACATTGAAGGTGTAAGTGTAAATGTGAAAGCACAAGCACAATTTAAAGCCGAAGGGAGCGCAGGTGCAGAAATGTCAACCAGCGGCCAGGCAGTAGTAAAAGGATCGATAGTAATGATAAATTAAAAGAAATGCCACCAGCAGCAAGAGTAACAGATACAACTACACACGGCGGCGTGATAATGGGGCCGGGGGAACCCACGGTTTTAATTGGGGGAATGCCCGCAGCAGTTATGGGCGATAATCATATATGTGCATTGCCCCCCAACGTGCACCAACCAACATCCAGTCCGTTTCCATTAGGAAGCACAACGGTATTGTTTGGCGGGAAACCGGCTATCCGAGTAGGAGATGTGGCCATTTGCGGTGCAACAGCAGCTGTTGGCGAACCAACTGTAATAATTGGATAAAATGGGAAAAATTAAAATAGACGAAAATTCATTCCTTGGACGCGGATGGTCTTTTCCACCGGTTTTTACACGGGGCGATCATGGAGTGAAAATGGTCGACGAGGAAGAAGATATTAGGCAGAGTTTGATTATCCTGCTTTCAACAATAAAAGGTGAGCGTATTATGCAACCTGATTATGGAGCAAATATGGAAGATCTTTTATTTGAACCGTTAAATGTGTCTTTCGCCAAAAGAATGAGCGACAATATTCAACGTGCTATCCTTTTTTTTGAACCTAGAATAAAAACAGAAGATATTAATTTCAACCAGGATTATGAAAACGGTCTTGTGGAGATAAGAATTGAATACCTTGTAATTTCCACAAACAACAGGCGAAACATAGTTTATCCGTATTACATGAATGAAGGAACCGATATACCCGAATAAATAGAGAGCTCCATGGCAGTAAATTGTAACTCTAAAAATCCGCTGCAACGCGATGGTACAAACCAGGAACAAAGAATTCTGAAAACTTTGCTGCCTGGTTATGTTTCAGTTGATGAACGAAATATTGAAAATCTTAAAGCTTTTGTTGTTGAATATGCCAAAGAAATTATTTACTACGATTTAAATAACCAGGATGATGGCCACTGGAAAGAATTTTTTGATAAGCAACTAAATAGTGACAGTCAGTATAATGCCCCTCATTTTGCCCTGTTTATGGCTTTCCTGAAGATTTTTAGGCATGCGCAGGATGAAATGAATAAAATTACAAAAAAGCACCTTGATTTCTACTACCGTGATGTGCTTCACCTGGTTGAAAACCCGGCAGTTCCGGATCAGGTTTACCTGATTTTTGACCTGGCAAAAAATGTGTCATCGCACCTGCTTGAAAAAAATATCCGGTTTAAAGCTGGTAAAGATGAACTGGGAAATAATGTGGTGTATTCAACCAGGCAGGAAACAGCATTGAATAAAGCCTCAGTCGCTGAATTGAAAGCAGTTTTTACCAATAAGCACAACATCTTTTCCGATCTCTCCGTCAATCCTGAAAATGACTATCGTATATACCATTCTCCGGTTGCTAATTCTGGTG
>JBEPWX010000039.1:0-12849 GCA_041642235.1 Mariniphaga sp. | reverse complement strand
GTATTATGACCGAGACCGGTTCATTTAGCCATAAGATCGCAAGTCCAAATACTTTCCTGGTAGTGGCTAAACTCATGGAACATGGTATTAGTACCGAAAAAATACATGATGCTGTTTACCATACTTTTTCTGTTCATCGAATGAAGTTGCTGGGGCATTCACTTGATAAAATGGAGGTTTTTCCCGAATACCATTCTGCTGTTATATGGCTTTCACAGGAAGAATTGAAAAAATACAGCTTTCAGCCGGGAGATATTGAAGGTTTTGTAAATTATCCACTTTCAATAAATAATATCGTTTTTTGTGCGTTATTTATGGAAAAGAAAGAATATGTAAAAGTATCTTTTCGCTCTAAAGGCAATTTTCCTTCCAATGAATTCGCCAGGAAACACTTTTCAGGAGGAGGACACCGGAATGCGGCCGGCGGAGAGATAAAACTGTCACTGGAGGATTCAGTAAAAAAATTTACGCAACTATTAAAAGAGTACAAGCATCTGTTAACTGAAACAAAAATATAAAATCAAAAAAAAATGAATCGAAAAATTAATGTTCTATTTAACCTGACACTGGTTGCAGGTATATTATTATTAGTTTCTTCATGTTTTAAAACTGAGGATGATCATGTTACTTATACTCCTGAAATTGAACAGGCATTGCTGAAAATATATACCGATTCTCTGGTTGCCCTGGGTCATGATGTTGATACCACGGCAAATGGAATTTATTACGTTATTATAGAAGAAGGAGAAGGCGAATTTGCTAAAGTTGGTGATACTTTAACAGTTGGATATGCAGGTCATTTTATTGATGGCACACAGTTTGACTCATCATCGAAGCAAAAGGATGGAAAGTTTAAATTTGTTTTAGGAGAAAAACCTTTGATTGAAGGTTGGGGTGAAAGTATGACAGTAATGAATGAAGGAGCTAAAATCCAGTTCATTATACCTTCGGAATTTGCATATGGGAGTACAGGTGATTACTATATTATACCTCCGTATCAGACCCTGGTATTTGTTATAGAAATGTTTGAAATAAAACCTTCTTAAATTTTAAATTATAAAGCATTTGATGAAACGTATTTTTAATATACTGGCAAGTATAATAATTGCTGCAGCATTTTTTTCCTGTAAGGAAAACAGTTTTGAAAAGCAACGCCGGAATGAATTGGATCGTCTGAATGAGTTCATGCGTGCCCATTATGCAGGAGAAGATCCCAGACCATCGGGTTTGTTTTATTTTCCTATTGAAGAAGGTACAGGTGATTCAATAAAAATAGGCGACAGGGTTCAGGTTTTTTATGATATCTGGTCACTCGACAGTGTAAAACTTTTATCCAGTGGTCAGTTTGAACCATTGGAATTAATAGTGAGCCCACCTTCTCAATTAAGTTCTTCAACCAAAAGTGTTACTGGATTAAGAAGTTTGAATGAAGCACTTACCTATATGAAGAAAGATTCAAAATCACTTCTGATTTTTGATTCAGCACTAGGCTTTGGCCAAAATGGTACTACAAATGTGAATGGGTTTACTTCCCTGATAATGGAGGTTGAAGTACATAAAGTATATCCGGCCCCGATTCAGGAAGAGCCAGAAGGTACCCAGTAATCATTCAATCTACAATGATGTCCAGGATTGAACTCCTGAAAAAATTACTGCCCGGTTTTATTCCTCTTTTCGTTTTTATTGCAGCCGACGAATTATGGGGGACTAAAACCGGGTTGTTTGTTGCTGTTGGTGCGGGTATAGCTGAAATGATCTGGGTAGCTGCAAGAGAAAAACGGTTCGACAAGTTTATTCTATTCGATATCTTACTGCTGGTTAGCCTTGGAATAGTATCCATTTTGCTGGATAACGACTTGTTTTTTAAGTTAAAACCGGGTCTTATTGAACTAATTCTGGTGGTTGTTTTGGCCGTTTCAGCCTTCTCTAAAGTAAACATCATCAACCTTATGGGGCAACGATACCTGAAAAATGTATCAATTAACCGGGAGCAATTGATACAGATGCGCAAAAGCCTGAAAACATTGTTTTATATTTTCATGGTACATACACTCCTGGTTTTTTATGCAACTTTTTTTATGAGCAAGGAAGCCTGGGCTTTTATAAGCGGAGGCTTATTTTACATCATCTTTGGAATTTATGTCCTTTATGAATTCATCAGTCAAAAAAAGAAAAAGAAAATTTTACTGCAAGAAGAGTGGGTTCCGGTGGTCGACGAGAAGGGCAATATAAAAAGTCAAGTTCCCAGAAGCCAGGTGCATAATGGCAGCAAATTGCTTCATCCGGTTGTGCATATGCATGTTTTGAACCGGCATAAAACAGTTTTATTGCAAAAGCGTCCGGAATCGAAAATGATTCAACCCGGTAAATGGGATACAGCAGTGGGAGGACATATTTCTGCCGGTGAAACTCTTGAACAGGCTTTATATAAAGAAGCATTTGAAGAAATTGGCCTTAAAAATTTTGATGCCCGGCTTCTTCATGTGTACAAATGGGAATCGGAAGTGGAAGCCGAACTGGTATATCTGTTTGTCACCTACGATATTAAAAGTTTCAATGTACATTCCGACGAGGTTGAAGAAGTGCGTTACTGGACAAAAAACCAGATTGAAAAACGGTTAAATCAGGAAGTTTTTACCCCCAATTTTGAATACGAATATCAGTTACTGAAAGAAAAGGGGGTACTGACATGAAAATGATAAGCACCTGTTGCTTTTTTTTTCCTGTAAATATTCGCTTATCAAAACCTGAATAGAATTTTATGTTCCTAAAAGAAAAATTGATGGCTGCTTATGAAGATCGGGAACATGCTTTTTCCATTGTCCGATGGATTTTGTGGAAATGAATTCTTTTTCACCTGTAATATTGGCCGCAATGCAAAGCAGGGTAGAAGGGGAACATGCTTTTAACAAATCGACAACAAGAGAGTTGTTCCGGTAAGGTGTTTCAATGAATATTTGTGTTTGATTACTTGCAATTGCTTTATGTTCAAGTGTAGAAATTGCCCGTAAACGCTCTGCAGACTTTACCGGAAGATAACCATTAAAGGTAAAATTCTGTCCGTTCAATCCTGAAGCCATAACAGCCAGCAGGATGGAAGAAGGTCCCACTACAGGCACTACCTTAAATCCTTTCTGATGTGCAATCTTTACTACACTTGCACCAGGATCAGCCACACCCGGACAGCCTGCCTCCGATACAACTGCCATATTTTCTCCCTGCTCCAGTGGCTTTAGATACCCCCTAATAGCAGATGCATCAGTGTGTTTGTTTAATTCGTAGAATGTAAGTTTATCAATATCTATTTTCCGATCAACCTGCTTCAAAAACCTACGGGTAGTCCTTATGTTTTCAACAATGTAATGCCTGGTTTTTCCAATTATTTCTGTAACTATTGCAGGCAACACATTTTGCCAATCGCCTTCATTTAAAACATTGGGCAGTAAATAGAGCTGTGCCATTCGCTTTTTTCGGTAAAATTAAAGAATCTCACGATTTACCATCAGCTTTTTTTAATTTTGTAATATGTTGAATAATGGAATACCGGAAATTGAGGCTGTGTTTTTAGGTACTGGCACTTCACAGGGTGTGCCGGTTGTTGGTTGTAACTGTGATGTTTGTCATTCTGCCGATTTAAAAGATAAACGGTTGCGCTCCTCGTTGCTTTTAAAAATTGACGGGCAAAACATTGTTATTGATGCAGGTCCCGATTTCAGGCAGCAGATGCTCAATGAACAGGTAATGAAACTAAGGGCCATCTTAATTACCCATGAGCATGTCGACCATATATTTGGTCTCGATGATATTCGCTCATTTAACTGGTTACAAAAACATCCATCGGATATATATGCAGAAGAAAGGGTGCAGCATGCCATCAAACGTATCTTTTCATATGTCTTTTCCAAACAGGACTATCCTGGAATTCCCAGAATGAAACTGCACCATATAAATAATAAGCCATTCGAAATCGGAGAAATTCAAATCATACCCATCAGATGTTACCACCATAAATTGCCAGTTTATGCCTTTCGCATCGGAGATCTGAGCTATATTACAGATACAAACTACATACCTGAAGAGGAAATGATAAAGCTCAAGGGAACAAAACTTCTGATTATAAATGCTCTCAGAAAAGAAAAGCATGTGTCGCATTTTAACCTTGAAGAGGCACTTGAAGTGATAAAGGAGATAAATCCTAAAAAAGCTTTTTTAACACATATCAGCCATGGATTTGGAAAACACAGCGAGATCGAAAAGTTGCTTCCCGAAAATGTTTATGCTGCCTACGATGGATTAAAAATCAGAATTTGATGGGTGTGAAAGCTATATCTGCGACAGATTTAATTCAATGTAAATTCAATGCTTATTCAATTTTAACTCAATGTAAATTCAGTTTTATTTGAGTTTACTTTGAATTAAAATAGACTTTATATTGAAATTAATATGATTCAGATTAGTTCTGAATTTTCACGGTTATGATCTTTCTTTTTAGTGAGCATCCATGGCAAAACAATTATGAACGTAGATGTGAAATAGATGAAACCTGCAGCCATAAAAGCCAGATTCAAACTAACTTTATCAATTAACCAGCCCAAAATGGGACCTACTACAGCAAAAATTATTCGAATTACCAGGTTTCGCACCGAAAGAATTGTTGCTCTTATGTGACTGGGCGAATAGATGTTGATGTAATTTTTAAAAATTGGCGTTGCCAGCCCGCGGATAAAATAAAACAAGAATAAGAAAATGAGCCCTTCACGAAGTATCAGCAGTCCTGAAAAAAAATATCCTGCTGATAAGAATAAAATAATCAGAATTATTTCCTGACGTTTTTTTAACTTGTTTTCGACAACATATGCAAATGCAGATGACACACCAACGCTCAGGTTCAGGGCTGTCCAGGCAATACCAAAATATTCTACCGGCAGACCTATTTCCTTAAAAAAAGGCTGCACCAGCCAGGCAAACACCAATGTAGCAGCCCCTGTAAATGCAGAAAGAAGAATAGAGATTCGCAAATCAGGTTGTTTAACCAGGATGTTTTTTATGTCCACTGCCATTTTTTTTATGGATTGAACATGAATAACATACCGTATCCCAGGTTCTTTTATTGTTAAAGCGGCTGGTACAGCCATGGATGCAACAAAAAACTGCACGTAAAACGGCATTCTTAGACTGATAGCTGCAAGAAATCCTGCAGCAATGCCTGCAATGGCTTCAGCAAAATTCCCTGAAGAGGTTATACGACCTTCATGTTTCACGTATTCATGTGCTTTCTTTTCTTCCTTTAAACTTTCATATAACAGGGCTGAATCAGAACCCGATATAAAAGAATGACCTGCACCCAATATAATCTCCGCAACAGCAAAAGCCCAAAACCCGTATGAAAAACTATACATCAGAATTCCTGTGCTTCCAAGGATGGTGCCCATCACAAGAGTCTTTTTTCTTCCCCAAACATCAGCCATCCATCCTGAGGGAATTTCAAGTGAAACAATTGCAAGCGAATAGATAGATTTCAACAGAAAAATTTCCTGCATTCCCATTCCATTATCCTGATAAAAAAGCACTACAACAGGCATTACCAGGTTAAACCATTTTGAAATTTTTATGATATAAAGGCGGGCAATGTTTTTTCTGTACTGAATCATTCTTTTTACGTTAACGCAAATTTAAAGATCAAAAAGAAAATAAGAAACAGAAAATCAAAACATAAATTTATTGTTTGTGAGCAATTAGTAATATTTTGGATGTTTTTTATCAAATTTTCTTTCATATTGAATACACAATTGTATTTTTGCAAACAAAAGTAAATATATTACAAAATGAAGTTATTTATTCCAAAAGATTACAATTCACCCCTCGATCTTAATCAGACTGAACAGGCTATTAAGCTGATTAAAGATTTTTTCCAGATGAATCTTGCTGCTGAGTTACGGTTGAGGAGGGTTACGGCACCTTTGTTTGTTAAAAAAGGAACAGGGATTAACGATGATTTAAATGGAATTGAACGGCCGGTTTCTTTTCCAATGAAAGAGATGAATGATCAGGTAGCAGAAATTGTACAGTCGCTGGCAAAATGGAAGCGTATGGCATTGGCTGATCTTGGTATTAAGGAAGGAAATGGTATCTACACCGATATGAATGCTATCAGGCCCGATGAAGAGCTTACCAACATTCATTCGTTATATGTTGATCAATGGGACTGGGAACGGGTAATATCTCAAAAAGAGCGAGATCTTGAGTTTTTGAAGAAAGTGGTCAGAAAAATTTACGCGGTATTGGTAAATACCGAATTTTGTGTTTCTGAAAATTATCCTGAAATCAAGCCCCAGTTGCCCGAAGAAATTACCTTTTTCCATACTGAAGAGCTGGCTCAAATGTTTCCCGGTTTAACTCCATTTGAGCGGGAAACAGAAGTAGCCAGAAAACACGGGGCAGTATTTGTAATCGGCATAGGTGGGGAGTTGCCCACAGGTGAGATCCATGATGGCCGTGCACCCGATTACGACGACTGGACAACTCAATCGTCAAATAGTTTTAAAGGCCTTAACGGCGATATTATTCTCTGGAATGAAACACTTAACCGTGCATTTGAAATTTCATCAATGGGCATCCGTGTCGATCGTGAAGCTTTATTACGTCAGCTTGAAATCAGGGGAATGGAAGAAAGGAAAAACCTGATGTGGCATAAGATGTTGCTCAATGGTGAACTTCCACTTACTATCGGTGGTGGAATAGGGCAATCGAGGCTTTGCATGTATTTTCTGCGAAAAGCACATATAGGTGAAATTCAGTCGAGTATCTGGCCCGATGAAATGATAGAAAAGTGTAAGTCGAATGGTATTCATCTGCTGTAGCAGATAAGACAGACTGTTTTAGGGGATTTTTTTAAAACAACTGCCCATAACAGCAGCAAAATTTATATATTTGCACCGCTAAAACAAAAGGCTGCCCCGATAGCTCAGCTGGATAGAGCAACTGCCTTCTAAGCAGTAGGTCATGGGTTCGAATCCCGTTCGGGGTACTTGATTAAGAGAGAGTTGCAGACGCAGTAACTCTCTTTTTTTTAGTAATGTCTTTGCTTCTGCAGGCTTAGATCTGGAATAATGTTTTTGCGTCCATTTGACCCTGTCTGTAATAATCATTTACAGAAAATTCTGGTAAATCAATATCCTTCGCTACCGATTCTATCCTGATATCCTTAGTTTCATTTTCATAGGGGATCATTAATATATCCGATATTCATAGTGTAAAAATAGGACCATCAGGATTGCCAATCCTTTTAAACTTGATTTAGGTATGACCGACTTTAATAACTTTTTCAGGTATATCTTCTCCTGACTGTAGGAAGATACACTGAAAATGTTGGTGCACCTCCACTTCCATATCAATCATACGGAGGTGATATCGTAATTTTTGAAAATTTGATTTCTGATATTTAGAAGTATTTATGATATCTGAATAAATAATTAAATATATTTATACATTATTATTTTTTATTATAAAAAAAATGTTTTAACTTGTTTTAGTTAATAAAATTTAGCTGGACAGCTAATTGATTTATTTAAAGATAATTGTAAGCAAATAATGCTTACTATTCCATTGGATGAAATGGAATTGTATATACGAAATATTAACATTATTTCTGTCATTGGGAAATAGTGTATTGTTTTGGGTTTAAATTCATATTAGACTTAACAAGTCTAAAAGACAGGAAAGGGCAGACAATGTCTGACAATTTTTTTCATACCGCTCCACTAACAGCAAACGGATTAATCATTGAATATGAGGCTCTCTATAGAAAAGATGTAGCTGAAACATATTCATGGATTATATACTAAAACATAGAAAGAAACCGCCTTATGCTGTAGCCTTTACCTCTAATTTTCGTTTTTTATATTCACAAATAAAATACAATGAAATGAAAAAATAAATGGAGAATGCCGAAAATCCATTCAAAGAGTAGGCGGGAATTAAAACAATACTGAAGATGAAAAATTTTCCTAAAACACTTAGAACTTCTTCAAATAGAGAAGTTTTGCTTGACAACAAAAGGTTATTGCTTGCTTTCAGGAAGTCAACCCCGATAGAAGAGGTTTCCTCAACAATTAAGGAATTAAATCTTGTTGTGGAGGACCTAAAAGATAAAAGGGGAAAAAATAAGCACTGGTATCAGATAAATCATACAGCTACCCGAATCTGGGTAAAGACTGCTGATGGCAATGACATAACAGACCATGAGTATGAAGTGATTCAAAACAAATTAAAATCGAAACTTGACTGGATTGGACCAGTTTATAACGCTCGGCAAAATGAAGGTACAGAATCAAAGTTTTGTCCCTTGCCTAATGTTATACTTATAGAAAAATCTGAAAGACTAAAAAAACGTCAGGATGAGATCATAAGGCAGTTTAAACTCAATGAGGTACCTGAAAAGTCTAAATACCTAAGTAAACACCGGTACCTGGCTTTGCAGGATATTCGTGAAATCAACGTATATCAACTCAGGGAATCATTGGGAAACAGTGCTTCAATTTTGGGGAACATCAGGTTTGAAAATATGCCAATGATGAAACCATTAGCCGCTACAACACCAAATGATGCTTTATGGGCAGATCAATGGAACATGACTCAGATTAATGCCCCGGATGCATGGGATATTTCTACAGGAGTAAACACAGTTGTAATTTGCATTCTTGATGAGGGTTGTGATTTGACACATCCTGATTTAGCTTACTCCGAAGATGGGATCAACCTGGGAACAATGTTACCAACCGGTGCACCAACCGGAGAACATGGAACAGCCTGTGCAGGTATTGCCGCAGCAACTTTCAATAACAATGAGGGAGTAGCGGGACTTGCAGGTAACTGTTTAATAATGCCCGTTGCTTTCAACGGGTGGACTGATGTAGAATGTGCCAATGGAATAAATTATGCAACTACAAATGGTGCATTGGTAATTAGCATGAGCTTTGGAGTTTATGATGGATGGGGTTGGGACTATTCAATTATTGATCCTGAAATTCAAAATGCATTTGATAATGATGTAGTAATGTGTGTAGCTACAGGTAATGAAGATGATGGTACAACAAACAGGTATCCTGGAAGACATCCTTTGGTAATAGCAGTTGGAGGTTCTTCAACAGATGATAATCGAAAAACTCTCACTTCACCCGATGGTGAATGTTGGGGTGCTAATTTTGGTGAAGATGTTTATGGCGGGGTCACCACAGGTGTTTCAGTTGTTGCACCATGTGTTGTTTGCGCGACAACAGATATACAAGGAGCAGATGGCTACAATAATAATGGCACCATAGCTGACCCCTGGTCATGTGTATCTTACCCTGGTCAGCCCGCAAGTGGTAATTATTTACTCAATTTTAATGGCACATCTGCGGCCACACCTCATGTAGCTGGATTTGCAGCTCTGCTCCGAAGCCAAAATCCTGCTCTTACAAATATTCAGGTTAGAAATATTATTGAAAAAACTGCTGCAAAAGTAGGCACAATTGCATATGCAGACAATCTGGATTTTCCAAACGGTACCCGTAATCAGGAAATGGGTTATGGAAGAATTGATGCTTTCAGAGGTTTAGATTTTGCTGATGTTATGATAAAGGACTGGAGTGGTGATGATGGAACAGAACCAAGCAGCCCGCCATCGAACAACTGGTGGTCTTATTCTGATATAGTTGTTCGAATTACCGATGATAATGTATTTAACCCTGACGACCCTGCACAATCTAAACACGTGGAACGGGGTCAAACTAATTACATCTATGTTCGTGTTACCAACAATGGTCCACAAGAAGCACGTAATGTAGTAGTAGATTTTCGCATCACACCCTACGTTGGTTTGCAATTTGTTTATCCTGATGACTGGTCGCTTGAAGACAGTATGCACGTAAAACCAACCCCGGTAACTGATACATTTACAACAATTGCTTCTGGCTCTTCTGTAATTGCCAAATTTACTATTTCTTCTGCTCAAACCGAAACGCTTCATGGATGGCAATATGCAAATCCGTGGCATCCCTGCCTGCTGGCAAAAGTTTCTTCGGATAACGATTATGCGTTTGCATCATCTGACCTGAGTTTCGGTAATTTAGTTTTAAGAAAAAACAACATAGCTCAACGCAACCTTTCTGTTATAGATGTTCTGGCGAGTGCTGCAGCGACAACCTTAAGCAGCTCATTTGTTGCAGGCAACAAAGCAAACAAGGAAAGAAAAATGTTTATAGAAGTTGACCGTTCAAAAATGCCATCAGGTGCAAAGTTGTATCTTTCGTTAGACGATGACGGAGACGTATTTCCAATGGTTAATTTTAAAAATTACGATGAAGATCATTTTAATAACGGCAATTCAGATGATTGGAAATGCGATGATGATAAGCTGATTTTTTTAAATCGAACCAGGGTGAAAACACGCTTTGGATGTTGTGATGGAGTTTTAACATTGGAAAAGGGGAGTTCAATTGACTTTAAATGCCGGGACTCAAAACATGCTATCAAAAATATACAGGGAGGTAATCTGATAATAGAAAACGGAAAAAGGCTTATTGATATCACCAGAAATAAACTTGTGGTAGAAATGGAAAAACTACCAGGTGAGATACTGCCAATGTCTGTAAAAGTGACTTTCCCTTCCGGACTTGATAAAAGCAAACCATATTCTTTATCAGTTTCTCAAAGAGATTCCAATAAAAAAACTGTTGGTGGTGGAGATTTTGTTTATGTTGTAAATTAAAATGATTTAAAAATATTAGAATACGGAACATGTATGAAATTATTTAATAATAAAACAAAAGCAGGTGAAAATCGAAAATAAATAACACGCACGCACAACAGTAGTTTAGGCTTATATAAACCATCCATCCAATTCCTTTAAAAGAAGTGGATGGATGGATAGGGTTAACCCATAAATGATGCTTACGTTCACCATTAGCCAAATTTATTCAAATATCCATTGGATTAATTCACCAAAACTAGTCCACAGTTTTTTAATCATCTCATCACTAAATGGTTAATAGATATTTTTTATAAATTATACCTGTTTACTCTGACTGTTTTATCAATAATTCAGTATATTGACTTCATCATTTCTTCATAACCTTCTAATTTACTAATCTGTTTAGTATACAAAGCCATATCAGGAACTTTATTGTTTTTCCTTGCTAAAACCTTCATTCTTTTCCAGTCGTTTTCTGCTCCGTAAAAATCTTTTTTAGCATACCGGCAAAGACTTCGTGCAACCAGAAGACATTCCTCATTAGGTAGTAAGGTAATGGCACGGTTGAAATATTTTAGAGCTTTTTTAGGTTTATTATGAACAAACAAATAATGGTTTCCCTTTTGTACTATTTTTTGCGCGTTTTCCATATATTCTTCATAGGAATAAATTGTAAAAATAACTGAAATTTCCTGTTTTAAATCGGCAGGTTTTCCGTTTACTGTTCCCGGAACCCATTTACCATTGGTAGTTTTAATAGCACGAATTACTTCTTCATCCATTTCCTGGCACACACTATTCACTATGTTGAACGCTGTTGGTTTGCCGTCGGCAGTAACAATAAATTCAACCACTTCTGTTCCCTGCTGGAAACATTCCAATGATTTTTGCGGGTATTCCAACATTTTGGTTAGATATACCTGAACAGATTCCATCGTTAATTCGTCGTTAACAAAAGATTGAGAACCTAAAAACCGGGGTTGGGTGGTGTTGCTTTCATTAAAGTAATTTTCGTCCGTTTCTTGTCCTGCTCCCGTTAATGCAATGAGTGCAATTACCAGGAAAATTACATACTGTTTCATGACTTCTGTTTTAAATGGTTAACCTTCTTTTTGAATAGTGTAAAGTTCCATAAAAAGGAGTTGCAGGACTAATAAAATTTGATGCAGAAAGAATAAACTATGTCGAAATGATTTAAACTTTGACGAATGGGTTTAATTTATGTTGCAGGCATGTTACAAAAAGTGTTTAGTGGGTAGTTTTTAATTGCTGAAGTATACTTAAAGCAGACGGGCTTTCACCCTTTTCCCGCAGCAGCTTAGCAACACGGTCGTGTTCTTTTTGGTATTTTTTGTCAAATTCTTTTTTTAGTTTTTGAAATTCAGGTTCGTTTCGGATGTTGTCGAGCATAGGCCATTCTTCCATAGATCCAACCATCCAGGAAGGAATAGTAGGACGGTTATTCACCTTCTTCAGGTAATACAGCGCTTTTTCCTTATCTCCTGTGACTGAATATATACAGGCTAACCTGTAATGGAATTCATATTTTGCTGCTTCATATGAGTTAGAATTTATTTGATCGTGGCAATTTTTTATTTCACTAGCAAAATGTACTGAAGCCTTTTGCTTATTTCCTGTTTCCCGGAATACAAAACCGGCTATTTCAGGAAAAGTAAATCCAATAAATCTGGAGCTGGTAAATCCTATAAATCCGGAAAAATCAGATTCTTTGTTCCTTTGCTCCAGCAAACGGGCATAGCTTAATGCATTGATATAATCATTCAGGAATATATAGCTGTTCATTATCCAATATATGGCCTGATAACATGAAGAATCTCGTTCCAGAACTTTATTGGCATTTATTATGCAGTCATAATATCTGCCAGCACAAAAATTTCCGTAACTCAAATGGAAGTAATAAGTAAGAGAATCTTTATAAATATCCTGAAAATGTCCCAAATATTTCTGTGCTACTTTTGGAAAGCCTGAAAAATAAAGATTGCAACTAAAATTGCGGTATAAGGCAGGACTTATAATTTTATCAGGTGGTTTTAATTCGCTGTATCTGTAAAAATTAAAAATTGACAGATAATAATCTTCATAGGCAGCAAAATTAA